>CBIHMQ010000004.1:0-35127 GCA_966211075.1 uncultured bacterium | reverse complement strand
GCCGCGGGGCGCCCGCGCGACAGGCAGCAGCGCCAGGCGCCCCGCGGCGACCGCTTCGCGCAGCTCTCCCAGCGGCACGCCGTCGGCATCGAGCTCCCGCAGCAGCGTCAGCCGCGCCTCGCGGGCCTCGCCGTGGACGTCGTCGAGCAGGCCCTCGGCCTCGAAGTCGGTCATGCGATCGCCACCGCGCCGCCGCGGCGCGGGTCGCCGCCGCCGCTGAGGGCCCCCGTCCCAGGATCGCGCGCCACCGCCTGCACGCCGCCGAAGAATAGGTTGATCTCCGGGCGTCGGCCGACCGGTATGCCGCGCGCTTCGAGCCGGGCCAGGGCCGACTCGTCGACGCCGGGCTCCGCCTGCAGCATTCCCTGCTCGAAATGCAGCCGCGGCGCCTCCACCGCGGCTGCCACCGGCATCGCCTGCTCGACGGCGCGAACCACCGTCTGCAGAATCGCCGAGCGGATCCGGTTGGAGCCGGCGCTGCCGATCCCGAGCAGTACGTCGCCGCCGCGTAGGACCACGGTCGGGGCCATCATCGAGGGCACCCGCCGCCCCGGGGCGATCCGGTGGAAGCCGAGCGGGTTGAGATCCTCCTCGCCGAGCATGTTGTTGAGGATCACCCCCGTCCCCGGCACCAGCACGCCCGATCCCGAGCCGTTCGAGCAGGTGACGCTGGCGCACATCCCCGCGGCGTCGAGGACGGAGATGTGGGTGGTGGAGCCGAGCAGGTCGCCGGCCGCGAGGTCGAGGCCGGCCGGATCGAGGAAGCTCCCCTCCATCCCCTCTTCGTAGAGCGCTTCGGCGAACTCCATCCCCCGCAACCTGTTGGTGGCGTCCATCGCCGCGACCAGCTGCTCGGGGCCACTGCGCTCGCCGAGCCGCTCCAGCAGCCCGAGCGCGTAGGCGATCAGGATCCCGCCCGAGGAGGGCGGCGGGTTGGTGAGCACCTCGGCACCGCGGAAGGGCGCCCGGATCGGCCGCCGCTCGACCGGCTCGTAAGCCGCCAGGTCGCCGGGGCCGAGGGTGCCGCCGCCGGCGAGGACGGACTCGCTCAGGGCAGCCGCCACCTCGCCGCGGTAAAACGGCTCCGCTCCTTCGGCGCCGAACCGTTCCAGCGCCTCGGCCAGCTCCGGGAAGCGGAACGTCTCCCCCTCGCGCAGCCGCGAGCCGCCCGGCGCGTAGAGCTCACGGGTGCCCGGCAGGGCCTCGTGGATGGGGGCGAGGATCTCGAGGATGTAGGCCTGCTGGCGGTTGACCGGCGCCCCCTCGCGCGCGAGCCGCACCGCCGGGCCGACCAGCTCGGCGAGCGGCGCCGAGCCGAACCGCTCGAGGACGTGGACGAGCCCGGCCGCCGTCCCGGGAACGCCGCAGGAGGCGGGCCCGACGTAGAACGTCTGCACGGTCTCGGCGTCGAAATGGACCGGGACCGGGACCAGCTCGGCGCGACGCTCGATGCCGTCGTGGCCGGGCGCGGCGACGAAGAAGTCGACCAGGGTCGTCTCGCCGTCGGCGTGGACCATCATGTAGCCACCGGCGCCGAACCCGGTCAGCGGGCTCTCGACCGCGAATGAGGCGAGCACCGCGCAGACCGCGGCGTCGACGGCGTTGCCGCCCTCGCGCAGGACGGCAGCCCCCGCCTCGGCGGTGAGCGGATGGCCGGCGGCGACTACCCCGCGCACGGGGCGCTCGCTAGCCGGGAAGGAACTCTGGGACGTCGATGCCGAGCTCGCCGCCCTGGCGCTGCGGCGGGCGACCGCGGCCGCTGTCTTTGGTGCGGCGGATGGTCGGCTCTTCGGCGCGGCGCGGCGGCTGCGGGCGGCCGTCGAAGCGGGTGGCGACGACGGTGACCCAGATCTGGTCGGACAGCTCGTCGTCGACGTTGGCGCCGAAGATGATGTTGGCGTCGGGGTGGGCGGCCTCGCCGACGACCTTGGCCGCCTCGCTGACCTCGACCAGCGAGAGGTCCGAGCCGCCGGTGATCGAGAGCAGGATCGAGCGGGCGCCCTCCATCGAGGTCTCCAGGAGCGGTGAGGAGATCGCTTTTTCGGCGGCCTCGATGGCGCGTTTGTCGCCGTGGGCCATGCCGATGCCGAGCAGGGCGCGGCCGGCGTCGGCCATGATCGTGCGCACGTCGGCGAAGTCGAGGTTGATCACGGCGGGCAGAGTGACCAGGTCGGAGATCCCCTGGACGCCCTGGCGGAGGACGTCGTCGGCGACCTGGAAGGCCTCGACCATCGAGGTCTGCTGATCGAGCACCTCGAGCAGGCGGTCGTTGGGGACGACGATCAGGGTGTCGACCTCGGCGGCGAGGTCGTCGATCCCCTTCGAGGCCTGGGTGCCGCGGCGGCTGCCCTCGAAGCTGAACGGCTTGGTGACGATGCCGACGGTGAGCGCGCCGACCTCGCGGGCGAGGCGGGCGACCACCGGGGCGGCGCCGCTGCCGGTGCCGCCGCCGGCGCCGGCAGCGACGAAGACCATGTCGGAGCCCTTCAGCAGGCGCTTGATCTTGTCCTGCTCCTCGAAGGCGGAACGGTGGCCGACCTCGGGGTCGGCGCCGGCGCCCAGCCCGCGCGTCTGTTCGTCGCCGATGTGGACGGTGACGTCAGCGACGCAGAGCTGCAGCGACTGCAGGTCGGTGTTGACGGCCATGAACTCGATCCCCGGGATCCGCGCGTCGACCATCCGGTTGACCGCGTTCACCCCGGCGCCCCCGACGCCGACGACCTTGATCACCGGCTGGTGCGGCTCGCCGCTGCCGGGCGGCTCGTAGGCGGGCTCCTCGCGCCCGTAGCGCGGGTTCTCGACGATCGGGGCGATCTCCCGGCGCTCCCGCACGGTCTCGCGCGGCTGCGGCTCCTCGGAGAAGACCCGCTTCAGTCGCTCCGGCGGCGTCTCGCTGGAAGAAGGAAGCTCTTCGGCCGCCTGGTCGTAGAGACCGGACTGCTCGGAAGATGGCGCATCTGCCGGGGGTGGCGTCGAGGATGAGCTCTCCCGCAGAGCGGGAGAGTCGTCCTCGGCGACAGGACCCGCGGCCCGCTCGCCCTCTTCCCGCGCCTTCTTCTCCGCCGGGTCCTCGCGCCCGTAGCGAGGCGCCTCCGGAGGATCGATCGGCGCGTCGTCGGAGGTCGAAGCGAAGAGGTCCGACAGCGGACCTTCGCGCATGCTCGCCCTCTTACGCCGACTCATTCGCCAGAACCTCCTTCGCCAGCTCCCGGTAGTAGTTCGCGGCGTTGCTCTCGGGATCGTACTTCAGCACGGAGGACCCCTTTACGGGAGCCTCGGCGAACTTGATCGCCTTTTTGATCCGGGAACGGAAGACGAGGTCGCCGAAGTTCTCCTCGAGGATCTCCACAGCCTCCTTGGCGTGGACGGTCCGGGTGTCCAGCATCGTCGGCAGGATGCCCTCGATGCGAACTTCGGGATTGAGGTTCTCCTGAATCATCCTCAGCGTGTTCTGGAGCTGGACCAGCCCGCGCATCGAGAGATACTCGCACTGGACGGGGACGATCACCTTGTTGGCGGCCGTCAGAGCGTTGATCGTCAGCAGCCCGAGGCTGGGCGGCGTGTCGATGCAGACGAAGTCGTAGTCGGCGGAGACCTCTTTGAGCGCTTTTTCGAGGGAGCGCTCGCGGCCGATCTTGGTGCTCATCGCGATCTCGGCCCCGGCCAGGTCGATCGAGGCCACGGCGATGTCGATCTCGCGCTTGACGATGATCTCGCTGATCGGCATGTCGTGGACCAGCACGTCGTAGAGGCTCTTCTCGACCTTGTCCGGATCGACCCCCTGGCTCATCGTCAGGTTCCCCTGCGGATCGAGGTCGATGCACAACACCCGGTGCCCGGTCTCGGCAAATGCCACGGCCAGATTAAGAGTCGTGGTGGTCTTGGCCACCCCGCCCTTCTGATTGGCGAACGCGATCACCTCAGCGTGCTTGACCGGCACCTGCGACGCCGCCTCAGCCTCCTCCCGCCGCCCGAGAATCACGTCCTGCCGCGAAGGAGCGAGCAGATCGATCGCCTTCATCCTCGCCGGCCCACCTTCATCCTCGGGATCAACATTCACGGCCTCCGCCTCGCGGACGGGCTCGACAGCCGGCGGAGCCTGCTCCACGACCGGCTCGACCGGGGAAGACTCATGCGTGTCTGCCGGGGGTGGCGCGGATATCGAGCTCTCCCGCAGAGCGGGAGAGTCGATGTCGGCGACAGGACCCGCGGCGCTCGCGCTTGATCCCTCCTCCGTCGACCGCTCCGGAACAAGCTGCTCCATCTCCCTGAGCTCATCCGCAATCGGATTCTTCGTCTCCTCGACCGGAGCGGGCGCGTGCTTCTTACGGCTTAGAAATCCCATGTCGCGGATATTCGTATGGGGCCCCGCTTTTCCTGCCGGGCTCTGAAATTGCTAGGAATCCCCCAATCCCCGATCTCCTCGACAAGCGGCTGGTCTTCGTCACCGGCAAGGGTGGCGTCGGCAAGACGACCGTGGCCGTGGCGCTGGGCCTGCGCGCCGCCTCCGAAGGCAAGCGGACGATCGTCTGCGAGGTCTCTTCGCAGGAGAACGCCTCGCGGATGTTCGATCACGCCGAGGTCGGGTTCCACGAGGTCGAGATGGAGGAGAACCTCTGGTCGATCTCGATCGACCCCGACGAGTCGATGCGCGAGTACGTGCTGCTGCAGCTGAAGGTGCGGGCGATGCGCGACATGCTCTTCCGCAGCCGCATCTTCAGCTACCTGGCGGCCGCCACGCCCGGCCTCAAGGAGCTGGTCACGATCGGCAAGATCTGGGAGCTCGCCCAGCTCGACCGCAAGGTCAAGCAGGGGCGCAAATACGATCTGGTGATCGTCGACGCGCCGGCGACCGGGCACGGGATCGGCTTCCTGCAGACCCCCCGCACCTTTGCGGCGATCGCTCGGGTCGGCCCGATCCACAGCCAGGCACAGCAGCTCGACCGCCTGATCACCGACCACGAGCACACCGGCACCGCGATCGTCTCGCTGCCGGAGGAGATGCCGGTCAACGAGTCGGCGGCGCTCGAGAAAGAGCTGCGCGACGAGGTCGGCGTCGCAGTCGACCGCGTCTACCTCAACGGGCTCTACCCGGAGCGCTTCTCGAAAGCCGAGTGCGAGCAACTGAGCGAGCTGGCCGAGGGCGAGAACGGCGCCGCCCGCGCCGCCGCCCGGGCGGCCGTCTCCGAGCACCAGCGGGCGCGCTCGCAGCGGGCGCAGCTGGCGCGGCTCCGCCGCCGGGTCGAGGCCCCGGTCAAGACCCTCCCCTTCCTCTTCGAGCCCGATCTCGGCCCCGAGGCGGCGCGGCGGCTCTCGCGGAGGCTGGGCTGATGCCGGAGCTGGGCGAGATCCTCGACGGCAAGGAGATCTGCATCTGCGCCGGCTCCGGCGGGGTCGGCAAGACGACCACCTCGGCGGCGATCGCGGCCGGGATGGCGGCCCGCGGGCTGAAGGTCTGCGTGCTGACCATCGACCCGGCCAAGCGCCTCGCCGACTCGCTCGGCCTCAAAGAACTCGACAACACCGCCCGCCTCGTCGACCCGGCCCTGTTCGAGGAGCAGGGGGTCGAGATCGAGGGCGAGCTCTGGGCGATGATGCTCGACGCCAAGGCGACCTTCGACGAGCTGATCGCTCGCCAGGCACCCGACGAGGAGTCGCGCGACCGGGTGCTGAACAACCGGATCTACCAGCAGATCTCCAGCGCCCTGGCCGGCTCCCAGGAGTACATGGCGATGGAGAAGCTGTTCGAGCTGCACACCGAAGGCGAATACGACCTGCTTGTCCTCGACACGCCCCCGACCCGCAACGCGCTCGACTTCCTCGACGCCCCCAAACGTCTCACCCAGTTCATCGAGGGCCGCTCGCTGCGCATGTTCATGAAGCCAACCGGGCTGGCGGCGAAGGTGGCCGGGCGCGGCGCCTCGGTCGCGCTCGGAATCTTCAAGCGGATCGTCGGCTTCGACCTCCTCGCCGACCTGGCCGAGTTCTTCAACGCCTTCAGCGGGATGGTCGACGGCTTCCAGGCGCGCGCCAAGCGGGTCAACAAGCTCCTCGCCGACCCGGGCACCTGCTTCCTGGTCGTCTGCGGCCCACAGGGCGAGCCGATCGACGAGGCCGTCTACTTCCACCGCAAGCTGGTCGAGGCGAAGCTGCCGTTCGGCGGCGTCATCGTCAACAAGGTCCATTACCCGGCCGAGGACCTGCGCGACGGTGACGGGGACCTGCCCGAGGCCCTGGCCGCGAAACTCGGCGACGAGGACCTCGCCAAGCGCGTCGCCGCCAACTTCTCCGACTACCAGGCGCTCGCCGAGCGCGACGCCCGCAACATCGAGCGGCTCGCCAAGGAGTTACGCGCCCAGGGCGTGATCCGCGTCCCCTATCTGGACGAGGACGTCCACGACCTCGCCGGCCTGGCCGAGGTCAACCGCTACCTGTTCGCGACGGGCGAGGAGCGGGTGGCGATGGCGGCCGGCCGCGCCTAAGCTGACGAGCCCCAGGAGCTTCACGCCTCAGACGGCGGGTCCGCACGAACGCGGTCGCTTAGGGCCCCTGGAGGGGCGTTAAGTGACCGCGCTCGCGGAGGGTCGGTCCGGGGCCCGCCGGGGACGGCCCGGACGCCTACCTGCCGCGGCCGTACTCGAACTCGAGGTGGGAAACCTCCCAGTCGGAGTCCGGAACCGGGAAGAGATGGCGGACCCGCGGGGTGTCGACCCGGTCGCGGTGGCGGACGTCGCGGCTGGCGTCGGCCGGCCACTCGAGCGACTCGCCGCGGCGGGTGTCGGAGACCTCGTCGAGCCAGGGCGTGGCGGTGATCTTGATCTCGTCCTCGCCCGGGATCGGCTCCATGATCCGCGTTTCCTGCTCCATGCGCTCCTCCTCGATTGGCTCCTGGATGGGCAGCTGAAGTTCGGCTGAGACCGCGATCTCCTCGAAGGGCGGCTCGACCAGCTCGATCGGCGGCGGCGCCTGCTCGGCGACCGGCTCTTCCTCGACGGGCTCGGGCTCGGGCTCGGGCATGTCCTCGACCGAGACCATGATCTCGGCGTCGCCCTCGGCGAGGCCGTTTGCGATCAGGGTCTCGTCGGCGGTGGCGCTGAGGTCGTCGCCGAGTTCGCCGAGGGCGGCTTCGAGGAGCAGCCCGCGCACGCCTTCCTCGGCCCAGCGGGCGGTCTCCGCGGCGTTCTCGACCGGGCGGCCGTTCATCAGCCCCCGCTCCAGCTCCAGGACGTCCTCGATCCGCTCGCGGGCGGCGATCCGGTCCAGCGACTCGTCGGCGATCAGCGCCGCGGAGCGCATCGGCAGCGAGGCGCCGACGGGCCCGTGGCCCTCGAGAACCGCGCGCAGCGCCAGCAGGTGATCGCTGAGGCCGTCCAGCGCGCTCTCGCGCTCGCAGCCCATCTCGAAGCGACCGACCGCCCAGGTCAGCGCCTGGTCCGGGTCGGGGCGGGCCTCCAAAGTCTTTGCCAGCTCGGCCAGCTCGGTCGCCTCGGCCTCGCTGAGCCGGTAGCCGCCGGGACGGGTCGCCGGGGCGCCGGTCGGGACGCGGCTCCAGCAGCCCTCGCCGGTCGGCGCGAAGGCGTAGGGGCCGAGCCCGACTCCCCCGCTCTTGAAGAGCCTCATCACGCTGATCAGCTCACGCAGCTGCTGCAGGGCGGCCTCGGCGCCCTCGCCGGGCCCCTGCTCCGCGACCCCCAGGTACTGCGGCTCCCAGGCAGCGCGGCCCATGCCCTCGCTGCGCATCGCCTCGATCGGCGCCTCGACCGAGTCGGCGCGGACGATCCGCACCCCGTGCGGCAGCTGCAGGCGCTGCTGCGACATCCGCAGGCCGACGATCGGGACAACCAGCGTCTCGGCATCGTCGGCGTCGAGCGCTTCCGCGTCGAGCATCGTCAGGGCGGACTCGAGCCGCTCGCGGTCGAGCGAGAACTCGGTGCTGCCCTCCCAGAGGGCGGCGATGAAGACGGTCAGCATCCGCTCGGCGCGCTGGCCCGGGTCGGCCGGCACGGTCTCGCCGCGCGACTCCAGGTAGGGCGCCGCGACGCCGGCCTCGATTGCCGCCTCGCGGGCCGGGCCGAAGCTGGGCAGCGAGCGCAGCTCCTCCCCGCGCCGCATCACGTACTCGGAGGTGAGCGGCACGTAGCTGTAGAAGGCCGACTCGTCGCCGCTGTCGGCGGCGACGTCGAAGGGAATCTGGTCGCCGGATGCGACGAGGGAGCTGAACCGCGTTGCCGCCTCGGTGGACAGCCGCTTCAGCGCCTCGTTGAGGAGAAAGTCACGCACGGCTCCAGCTTCCGCCCCAGGCACGGGGCTCCTGCGCCTGCACGAGCGCTTGCAGCCCGGCCGGCTGGAAAGTGCCTAAGCCGCGGTGGCGACCGGCTCGGCCTCGTCGGCCAGCCAGCGCTTCCCGTAGGTGCGCATGTCGTCGACCAGCGGGATCAGCGCTTCGCCCTTGGCGGTCAGCGCGTACTCGACCCGCGGCGGGACCTCCGGGAAGGTGTGCCGCTCGACGACCCCCTCCTCTTCCAGCGCCCGCAACCGCAGCGAGAGCGTGCGCGGGCTGATCCCCTCCAACGACCTCTCCAGCTCGCAGAAGCGGCTCGAACCATTGGCGAGATCGCGGATCAAGAGGAGCGTCCACTTCCCGCAGACGATTTCCGCGGTCCGGCAGACGGGGCAGGTGGAGTTGCTCTCGGCACTCATGACGAAGAGCGGGGACGGGCAATGGGACCCGACTCGCTTCAGGAAGTGTAGCGCTGGTGCTTCACTTACTGAAGCTTTGGGAAAACGGCGCTGCGCTCAGGGATGCTCGGTGGCCACCGGCTCGACCTTGAGCACGGTCAGCTTGTAGCGGGCGCCGTCGGGCCCGTAGACGAAGGTGATCGGCATCCCGGTTTCGACTTCGAGCAGCTGGCAGATCGAGGCGCCCGAGAGGCATTTGCCTTCGCCGAAGGTCGCGGCGACCTGATCGGAGATCAGCAGCAGGGGCTGCCGCGTCGTTGGGTTGATCCCCATGTAGGTGACCACCTGCGCTTTGGGGCTCGGCAGCGGTGCCGGGGGCAGGACCCGCTCGCGCGTCTCCGGCGCGTCCTTCTGCTTGCTTCCATCCGGCGCGGTTGCGGTGCGGACGAGCTTGACGTCGATCGCGAAGCTGTAGAGAGTCGACCCCGCGGGCGAGCCACCGCCGTTCCCTTCGGGGCCGACCGCTACGTGCGTCTCCCGAGTCGTCGATTCGGTGGTCGTCGAGCCGCCGGGGGTCGCTTCCGTGGTCTTGGTGGTGCTGGTCGTGGTCGAGCCGTCGCCCTTGGTCGTTTCGCTGCTGCTGGAGCTGCTGCTCGTGCTGGTGATGCTGCTCGAAGTGCTCGTGGTGGTCGGCGAGGGAGCGCCCAGGCCGGCGGTGGCGCCTTCGGGCGCCGTGTAGCGCTGCTTGAAGGGGTCGGTGGGCGAGCGCTTGCGCAGGCGCTTGCGGTAGTCGCGCAGGCCCGGCGTAGCCTTGACGACGGTCAGCTCGGCGCCTTCGGACCGCGTTTCCAGCGACGAGCCGCCGGCTCCCGTTTCCGGCCCTTCTTCGTCGGAACCGCCAGAGAGCAAGAACGGGACGGCGACGATGGCGACGAGGCCGAGCGCGACCAGCGGCAGCAGGCGACGGTCGCGGAGGTCGTAGTAGAGATCGAGCAGGAAATCCGGCACGCGCAGCTCCGGCATCTTCAGCTCCGGGCCTTTGAGCTTCTTCACGGCGTCGCTCCCACGCTGGCTGAGGCCAGGGTCGACGGTTCTTCGGGTTCGGGAGCCGAGATCCCGGCCCCGAGGCCCTGGCCGGGCGGGGTCAGGTAGGTGGTGACGTTGAAGGTCACCTGCAGGCTCGGGAAGCCGCCCTCGGCGGAAGGGGCCAGGGAGAAGCTGTCGACCGTAATCAGCCTGCCGTCGACCGCGACGTTTTCGTTGGTCGTCTTGACCAGCGAGTCGAGCCCGTGGATGAAGTCGGCGACCTTGAAGAAGTCACCTTCGAAGCTAAGGGTGTAGGGCATGACGGCGAGGCCGGCTGGGCCGATGCTGGCGCCGAGCGGCAGCAGCGAGGCGGCGGCCTCGGTCGGCGAGACCGCGGCGCCGGCTTCCACCGGCGGCGGCGGTTCACCCCCTTCGCCCCCCTCGAGCTGCAGGGATTCGAAGCGCACCCCGGCCCGGTCGGCGATCCGGTTCAGTTGCACCAGTAGCGAGGCGGTTTCGTCGTCGCCGGGAACCGCCTTGCCGAGGACGACCAGGCGCTGATAGTCGGTGGGGAAGGCCTGGCGTGCGGCCTCGGCGGTCGCCACTTCCGCCTGGTGCTGGGCCAGCGAGGATTCCAGCGTTTCGATCTGGCCGGCGAGCTGCCCTGCCTCGTCGCGCTTAGGGCTGAGAATCAGCATCCAGAAGGCGGTCGCGAGCACAGCGATGACCAGCATTGCCCCGATCGCCAGATTCGCGGTCTTGCGGGACTTGGCTTTCACCTCAGCCCCCTTCGCCTTCCGGCGCCGCTTCTTCGCCTTCGCTGCTTTCGTCCGATCCTTCTTCCCCGCCTTCACCCGTGACCGGGGGCGCGGCTTCCGACGTGCTGCCGGCCAGCGGCGCGGGGGCGCCGTCGAAGGCGACCGTCAGGTTGAAGCTGGCGATGAAGGAACGCGTGCGGCAGTCCTCGCCACCACCATCGCCGCCCGCTTCGCCGCCGCCCGTCGACGAGGACTCGACGCCGACCCTGGTCACCCCGTCGATGTCCTTCAGCGCGGTGACGAAACCAGCGACCGCGTTCTGGCCGGCGGCGCAGCCGCTCAACGCCAGGGCCGGCCCGGCGATACCGCCGCTCAGACCCGAGCCTCCGGAGGATTCGCCGCCGGCGTCGCCTCCGGCGGAAGCGTCGAGGCTGACCAGCCAGACGTCGTCGGGAAGGATCAGGGACAGTTCGCGCATCACCCGCTCCCAGTCAAAGCGGCTGTTGGCGAGGCTGGTGACGGTGGCGACGCGCTGTTCGCTCATCGCCTGGAACTGGGTGTAAGCGGCGAGGCGCCGCGCCTGGGCCTGCGCGGCCGCGTCTTCGTGCTGCAGCTGGGCCACTTCCGCCTTGCGGTCGGCGATCTGGTTATTGGTGAGGACGAGCGCCATCACGCCGGCCAGCGCCAGCACAAGGGCGCCCAGCAGCATGTAGGCGAGCGGGCCGGTCCGCAGCGGGGCGCTGTCGCCGCGTCGCAGGTCGGGTGGGATCAGGTTGACCGGCCGCACTCAGACCTCCAGCGCCAGTCCGTAGGCGAGGGTCAGGCGCGCCGCCGCGGCATCTTCGAAGCCGGCGAGCGCCGCCGGGCGCACCACCTCGATCGCGGAACCGAGCCGCTCCCCCATCCGCTCCCCGAGGCCGGGGATCGAGCTGCCGGGGCCACTGAGGACGATCCGGCCGACAGGTAGCGCCCCCTCCTGAGCCCCGTAGTAGTCGAGCGAGAGCCGCAGCTCGTCGAGCAGCGCGGCAACGCCGTCTTCCAGCGCCCGCCGCGTCTCCGCCACCGTTTCCGGGTCGCCCTGGAGCGAGTCGACCGGCCACTCGAGGCCGACGTAGGTGAGCCACTGGGCGGCCAGCTCGGCGCTGATGCCGCGCGCGGCGGCGAGGCGCTCGGCCATCGCCTCCAGACCGGTGTAGGAGACCCGGGTGAAGAGACAGGAGCGGCCGCGGGCGATTGCCAGGTTGGTGACGTCGCCGACATTGCAGTAGAGAATCGCCTCGGTGGGACGCTCGCCGGGCTCGACGGCCGGCTGCGCGGTGGCGTCAGCAAGAGCGCGGATCATCGCGAAGGCGGAGAGGTCAATCCCGACCGGCTCGAGGCCGGCGCGGCGGATCGGCTCGAGGAAGGAGGCGACCATGTCGCGGCGGGCGGCGACGACGACCACGTCGACTTGGGGCATCGAGCCCTCCTCGGCGGGGACGCCGCCGACCACCTGGTGCTCGAGAACCGCCTGGTCGAGCGGCATCGGGATCTGCTCCTGTGCCTGGAAGCGGACAGCCGCCTCCATCTCGTTTGGGTCCTCGATCGCCGGCAGGCGCACGGTCCGGACCACGACGCCCTGGTTTCCGACTCCGATCCGGACCCGCTTGGGGAGCTTGTGCTCGGCGAAGAAGGACTTCAGCGCCGCCGCCAGCTCCTCGCTGTCGGCGACCTCCCCCTCGCGGAAGGCGCCGTCGGGCAGCGCCCCGATCGCGGTGGCGCCGACGCTAGCCTCGCCGTTGACCGTGACTTCGGTCGCGGCGACGCTGCCCGCCTCGATATCGAGGCCGGTAATCGCGGCTGGCTTCTTCTTGCTGAGGCTGAATTGCATAGGCGAGGTGGCGGCACAGGGGTGCAGGCCGCATTCCTGAATCGACAGAAAGGCCTTCGACCTTTTGCCCTGCAAGTACCTATTTCTAGGAGAACCTGGACGGTTCTACGAGAAGGTGCCCAGATAGAGGTCGACGAGCTGGTCGCCGAGCAGCAGCCCGACCACGCCTCCGAGGGCGAGGAACGGCCCGAAGGGGATCGCCCGCTTGCGCGCCGAGGCGCCCTCGCGGGCGATCATCGCCAGGCCGACGAGCGAGCCGACGAGCAGGGCGACGAAGATCGCCGGGATCACGTTGCGGCCGAGGAAAAGGCCCATCGTCGCCGCCAGCTTGACGTCGCCGAGGCCCATGCCCTTCGGGTAGGCAAGCGCGGCAAAGAAGAGCAGTCCGCCGGCGCCGGCGGCGGCGATCAGCCGCACCGGCAGGCTGTCGAGGTCGCCGATCGCCGCGATCGCGACGGCGGTGACCGCCGCCACGAGCAGGATCGCGTTGGGGATGATCCGCCCCTCGAGGTCGGTCAGGGAGACGGCGACGAGCATCGGCACGAAGACGAGGCCGAGGACGAGTTCAGTCGGGTCGTCCCAGAGAACCAGCACGGTCGCCGCGTAGAGCAGGCCGACGGTCAGCTCGGTGAGCGGGTAGCGGGGCGAGATCGCGGCGCCGCAGCAGCGGGCGCGGCCGCGCAGCAGGACCCAGGAGGCGACCGGGACGTTGTCGTAGGCGGCGATCTGGGCGCCGCAGCCGGGGCAGCGCGAGCGCGGGCCGACGATCGATTCGCCGCGCGGCACCCGGTGGGCCACCACCGTGATGAAGCTGCCGACCATCAGCCCGCCCAGGAAGGCGAGCACCGCCGCCGCGATCACGCCCTAGCCCCTTTCGAGGGTGGTCGTCGTGTCGACCTCGATCCGGCTCGGGTAGGCCGGGTGGTCGTAGAGGAATTCGAGATCACCATTGGTGGTGCCGGCGGGTTCGACGGAGATCGCGACCCCGAGACGGTCGCCCGCTTCGATTTCTTTGGGCGCGAACGTCATCGGCAGCCTCACCGCTTTCCAGGAGTCGTACCAGGCTCCCGACGCGAAGGTCCAGTAGGCGTTCTGGTCAACCGAATTGGTGAGGAGCGTGTCGGTCCATTCCGTCTCCGAGTCGTCGTGGCGGATGAAGATGAAGACGCAGATCCGTCCCGGATAGCTGACTTCGTTCACCGTCTGCGAGTAGAGCTCCAGCGTCGCCAGGCCTTTCATCTGGAAGTCGATCGGCATCTTGTCCGAGAGCCAGCGGTGCTGCTTGGCCTGCGGGTTGGCGCCTTTGGCCGGAGCGAAGCTGCAGCCGCTGTTGGCTTCGCGGAGGACCTGCAGCCCTTCGTCGGTGTTGCTCTCCGGCTCGAAGTCGCTCGCGTAGTCGTAGACGAGCGGGTTGTTTTCGTCCTCGGGAGCCGGGTCTGGCGGCGCCCCGAGCAGCATCGCGTCGGGAGCGCCCACTTCGCTTTCGCCCGTCTTCAGGCCGGCCCCGCAGTTGCCGAGCGTGTTGTGGAGCGGGTGGTCCCCGACGATGTCTTCCCGCACCGTCAGCTCTTCGGTCGAGCAGGGCGTGTCGGTGAGGAAGAACTGCTGGCCCGTCACCGCGTTGCCGGTGCCGAGGCCGCCGGTCTCGTCGTCGGGATCGGGGTCGGCGCCGCCGGTCCCGGGTTCGGAGAACGTTTCCGGGTTGGCGACCTGGGACTGCACTTCGACGTAGCCGCGTTCGCCGGCCCCGCCGGTCGAGGCGTTGAACTTGGCGGCGACGACGATCTGCTTGTAGTCCTGGTCGCCGGGGCAGAAGTCCTGGCTGCCGTCCTCGCTCTCCGGACAGGACGGGTCGTCGCGCCAGAGGATGTAGCGGTAGAGCTCGCCCTTGACGTTCCCCTCTTCGAAGGAGATCGGGCCGGGGACGACGACGCCGCCGGCGATTTTTTCGTCGTTCTCGCCGTAGACCTCCCCCCCGTTGGCGACCATCGTCGCCCATTCGGTGGCCGGGCCCCGCTTGAGATCGAAGTCGCCGTTGAGGACGCGCGAGTTGGGGCTGAGTGGCGAGCTGACGCGACTGGGCGTGGTGGTCAGCGCTAGCTGTTCGTAGGAGAGCGTGTGCAGCTTCTCGAGCTCGGCCTGCGCCTTGTCGAGGGCGACCTGCGTCGCCTGGGCACGCTGGGCGTTGCGGGTGGCGGCGGCGAGGACGCCGAAGGTGGCCAGCGCCGCCAGCGACAGGACCAAGGCCGCGATCACGACCTCGATCAGGGTGAAGCCCTCCTCGCTCCGGAGCGGTCGCACGATCGCGCGCAATCGCCGTCGCATCGCCCTCATCCCGCCTGCAACGCGGCCGTGCGCAGCGTCGCTCCGTCGGAGATGGTCAGCTTCCCGGGCCCGTTCGGGTTGGGCACCCGCAGGGTGACGCCGACGTAGCTCGGCGAGGGGGTGGCCGGCGCGCCGCAGCGGCTCGGATCGGTCTCGGTGCTGGGCACGAAGCAGAAGACCGCGGGATCTTCGATGCCGGTCAGGGCGTCCGTTTCGGCCCCGACGGGAGTGCCGTCTTCGGTCGCTTCCAAGCGAACGCAGCGCCTTTCGGCGCAGGTGTAGGTGACCTGGCAGGTGATCGCGGCCTCGCTCCCTGAGGCGCTGGGCGCGCCACCGCATTCGGCGAGGCGGACCCGGGCCAGGAAGGAGACCTGGTTCGTCGTCGGTTCGCCGACCACCTCGACCCCGTTGCGGATCTCGCGGACCACCCGTTCCAGCTGCCAGCGCGCCGTGGTGACGTTCTGGGACTTCTTGCTCAGCGCCGGCTGGTTCTTGACGGCGCTGATCAGCATCGCCGTCGCGGCGCCGACGAGGATCGCGCTCATCGTCGCCGCGATCAGCAGCTCGACCAGGGTCAGGCCGGCCTCGCGGGAACGCCCGGAGAGGCGGCGACGGATCGCGCCGATCACCGCGGCACCACCTTGAAGGCGCGGCGCACCGGCGAGGCATCGGCCGCGCCGGCGGCGTTGATGGCTACGACCCTGAGCAAGTGGCGACCGCGGCCGAGTCGTTTCAGCCGCAGCGGCGAGCGGCAGGACCGCCAGCGACGGCGGTCGAGCTTGCACTGGAAGCCGGTCCCGGGCTGTCCGGTCGAGTCGGTGAAGCGGAAGACGGGATTGCGGGAGCGGGTCTTGGCGGCGGGGCCGAAGGTGATGCGGGTGCGGGGGGTGACGTAGGCGATGCCGGCCGCCGGCTTCGAAGTGGTGACGGTGGTGGTCGCCGTGCTGCCGCGGGCCGGCCGGAAGATGCCGCCGCCCGGCGAGCCGCCGCCGCCGGAACCGCCCGAGCCCCCCGAGCCCCCGCCTGGCGGCGGCTCGGAGTCCTCGACGTAGGTGAGCGGCGTCGAGCAGGCGGACACGAAGCCTTCGGTTTCGGCGGTGGCGCGAAACATCGTCAGCGAGCGCGCGGCGACCGTGACGAGCAGGCCCGGGCTGCCCAGCTGCGCGGCGGTCCCGGTGGCGACAGGTTCGCCGTCGCATTCGGGGGTCGTGTAGATCTTGATCAGCGAGCCGCTCTCGGCCACGCCGACGATCCGCGGCGTGGTCGAGCTGCCCGGCGAGGGTGGATCGGTGCCCTCCAGATCGGGTGGCGGCGGTCCCAGATCGAGGGAGGGGGCATTGCCGACCGAGATCAGTCGGGTCTCGTCTCCAGCCGGCGGGTTCGCGAGGAAGCGTTCGTAGACGTCGACCTCCTCGTTGCCGTCGTCGAGGGTGAACCGCTCGACCGAGGAGAAGTAGAAGTGGCGCCCGTCGCTGGACGCACCGGCGAACGTGGCGCCGCAGTTGCCGGGTTTCAGCGGGCAGTAGCTGGGCGAGGTGGTGACCAGGCTCGTCGTGCCCGTGGGACTAGTCGAGAGATCGCGAGCGTAGATGTCTCCTTCCCCGTCTTTGTCGTCAGCCCGGAGAACCTCTTCGGTGGTGAAGGCGACCTGCTCGGTGTCAGCGGAGGCCCGGTTGAACGTCGCGTCCTTGTCGGCGTTGCCGCAGGCCGGGCAACCGTCCGCGGCGGCCGAGACGAGCTCGGGCGTGCCGCCGCCACCAGTGGTCTGGCGGTAGATATCGGTACGGCCGTCGGTGTCCTTGTTGTCCGGGTCCAGCCGTTCGACGGTGCTGAAGACGAGGTGCGAGAAGTCGTCGCTGACGGCCTTGAACGTGGCGCCCCCGCACCCGCCGCTGCAGTCCGCGGGCGTGACAAGGGCCGGGCTGCCGCCGGACCATTCATAGATGTCGCTGGCGTTGTCGTCGGCGTCACTGCCGTCGATCGCCTCGGTGGTCGAGAAGAGGACCCGGGAGCCGTCGTCGGAGGCTGCCTCGAATTCGGCCGAGAAGTCGCCGCCGTCTACAGAGACCAGCTTGGTAGCACCCGCCACCAGGCCGCGCCCGTAGACGTCCGTGGCTCCATCGTCGTCGGTGTCGACCAGCTTCTCTTCGGTGGTGAAGAAGACCCACTCGCCGTCCGTTGAATTGTCGCCGAATACCGGCACCTCGCTACTGCCACAGGAAGACGTGCATTCACCAGCCGAGACGAGAGTGGTAGCGGAGCTCCCGAGGTCGTGGGCATAGATGTCGACTATCGAGTCGCCATCGGCCGCGGAGAGCTGCTCGCCGGTGCTGAAATAGGCGTAGTCGCCATCGGACGAGATCCCAAGCCACGAGACCGCGAATTCCCCGTTTCCGCAGCCCGGACAGGACGCCGCCGGCGTCGAGACGAGCTCGGTTTGTTCAGCGAGGGGTTCGGCCGGATCGGGAATGTGGCGCACGTAGAGGTCCGCGACCTTGTCGGTGTCGGCCGCAGTCAGCGACTCCTCGCTCGTGAAGAAGACTGCTTGCCCTCCGTTGTCGACCGCGGCGAAGCTGGCGCCGAAAGCCCCGTGGCCGCACGGCCCGCAATCGCTGTCGCCGGCACTGACCAGCGTCGTCTTCCCCAGTTCGCGCATGTAGATGTCCCTCTGTCGGTCCGTATCTGCCTCGACCAACCCCTCGCTGGTCGAGAAGAACACCCGCTCCCCGCCCTTGCTCACCCCCTCGAACTGAGCGGCGTAAGCGTCGTTGCCCCCCGTCGGTCCCAGCGAGACTTGACGCGTCACGTAGGCGTTGAAGCCCTCGTCCCTCGACCGCTCGTAGAGATCCCGCTTCGTGTCGGTATCCCCTGGCATCAACTGCTCGTCGGACTCGAAATAGACGATCGCGCCGTCGGCGGAGGCGCCTTTGAAGGCGGGTGGCGTGGCCTGCGCCACCCCAGGGAGCGCAGTGAGCATTATGAGGAGCACAACGATGCCAAATGTCGTCAATGGCGTCCTCATCGAGCATCTACGGCTAGGTCCGCGACGCGCCTGATGGCCGGAAGAGCGAAAGGGGCGGACCGTTTCAGTCCGCCCCTTCGTGCTCGACATCCAGCGTTCGGACTAGTCGCTTATTCGTTCCAGTGCCCGGCGCCGCCAGCGGTAGTGTCATCGTCGGTGCAACCACCCTTGCCACCGTTGGTGCAGGTGTACGTCATGGTGCCACCGCTGTTGACGATCGAGAAGCTCCCGGAAGAACCGACAGCAGTGAGCGTGTAGCCAGTCTCCGAGGGGTCAATAGTAAAGCCCCCGTTTTCAGCCGGAATAGTCGGCTCGATCCTGTGCAATTCGGTCTGGGTGCAGAAGTCCACCGTCGCGCTCGCGTACTTACCGCCGTGCTCAGTGGCGCACGTCTCCATCGCAACCTGAGCAGAGTGCAGGTTCTCCTTCGCCTTCGCGTCACCGGCCTTGTCCTTCTGGTTGAAGAACGCCGGCAGGGCGATCGCGGCGAGGATGCCGAGGATGAGCATGACGACGAGCAGCTCGATCAGGGTGAAGCCCGCCTCGCTATCGCCGTCCAGCCGGGCGCCAACCTTGGCCCGGAGATTCTGGAGAAACATTTAGTGACCTCCTATGGTCCTAATTGCTTGCGCCAGAGCCCCGTCGCCTGAAGCCACGTGGTGTCTGTCGACCCCGGTGGTAGCCCGGCCAGCTCCCGCGAAGGAGCCCCGTCGGCTTTGCGCCCCCGCCTCACAGCGAGTTTGCCTTTTGCACCGAAGCACTGGCAGATTCATCACGGAGCGATCATCGACAGATGCGGATGCACCTTTAGACCTGCTCGCGGAATCCCCGAACTGACCGAGTTTTCCCCATCGGAAAGCGAAGAACTCGCAAGCGATGCTCCCCAAAAATGAGGATCGCGAACGGACTCCTTCTCAACTGACTCGGCCGAACGTCCAGCGCTTGCGAAGCCGACTCGCCCGCTTCAGCCGAAGCGGTCCGAGTTGCGGAGCACGGTCGCCTGGCGGGCACCCCACCAGGCTTGGAGCTCGGGAAGCCCGACCGGGAGCAGCTCGTCCGGCTCGACGTCGCTGAGATCGCCCATGGCTTTGTAAAGGTGCGGCAGCGCCTCGCTGCTGGGCTGAGGCGGTACCGCCTCATGTAGAGCTCGATTCCCTCCTCGACCGAGACCCCACCCTCTTCGTCGATGGCTTTGACGTCGAAGTAGTCGCGCATCTCACCGCGCTCCGCCATCACCTTGAGCTTCATCGCCATCAGGTCCTGGAGGCTGCAGATCCTGAGTCCGGCGGCGAGGGTTGGCTTCGCCGGTCGATTGAGCCCTGATGCATCGAGAGACTCGACGTTGGCCGCCTCTGTCAAGCTGCGCGCGAGCTGCCTGACCTTCGGGTCCAGCCCGCGGGCGCCGGCCGCCTGGCGCCAATCCTCAGGCGCGAGCGCCTGCGCGCCCCAGGCCAGCCCCTGCAGATCCATCGTTCGCAGAAGCCGGCGAGCGATATAGGCGCCGGCGTGGTCGACGTCGAGCTGGCTGTCGGCGGTGTTCCAGAAGAGATGGCGGAGACGGGCCGGGACCCGCCTCGAGTCGGGCTGTCGCCGGGCGGGCGGTGCGACTTCGCCGAGAATGGGATCCAACTTCCGACCTCGGGATCCCTCCACGTGCGCAACGACCCTTTGATGAGAATCCAGTTCGCGGACGCTCGCGCTATGTCAGGCGGGAGCCCAAAGCCCGCTGAGCGGGACTGCGTGGATGCGGTCGCTGAACTTGATCGTCTGGCTTCCGGTATAGAAGAGCACGCCGCACCTGAAGCTCTTGGATCGCGCGTCCCGGAGGCGTTTCAGGGCTCCCCAGTCTTTCTCCCTGATCTTGGAGCTGGACTTGACCTCGATCGCGCAGATCTCGCCGGCTCGACTCTCGAGGACGAGATCCAGCTCGTCACGGTCCCGGCGATAGTGGAAGACGTCAGGGTTCTGCTCCGATGAGTCCGCGTGTCGGACCAGCTCCATCGCCACGAAGTTCTCCACCGCCTTGCCGGTGATCTGGTCATCGTCGCGGAGGCGCTTCTCGTCCGCACCCAACAGGTGGAGGAGCAGGCCGGTGTCGTTCACGTAGATCTTCGGGTGGTGAACCTCTCTGGGCCCGATCCCCGGCGCCCATGCGCGTAGTCGCTGCACTAGGAAGATGGCTTCGAGCAGGCTGACGTAGTTCTCGACGGTCTCGTGGCCGATCCCCAGCTTGTCGCTCAGGCCACGTGCCTTGAACAGGTTCGCCGACTGCGAGGCGATGAGACGCAGAAGTCGAGGCATTTCGTTGAGTTTGTGGGCCTGACTGATGTCTCTCAGGTCTCGCTCGAGCGTGGTTTGCACATAGTTGTCGAACCACCGTTTGCGCCGTTTCGGCGACCTCTGTCGAGCCTCGGGGTAGCCGCCGGGCGCGAGCCGATCTATCAAGGCATCGCGTCCTTTCGGCGCCCCTTCGACCTGGGGTGGTTCGTCGCTGAAGAGAGCGTCCACGAAGTTGGTCGAGCCTTCGATCTCCGCCTGGGTCAGCGGCCCTAGCCTGATGATCTCGACCCTGCCGGTCAGCGCCTCGTAGACACGCCTGCTGCGCAAGATGTTCGCGGATCCCGTCAAGAGGAACTGCCCCGGGGATAGGTCCTCATCCACGATCGACTTGATGGCGAGGAAGAGGTCCGGTCCTCCCCTCTGGACCTCGTCGATAAGGACCGGTCGTTGCAGGCCGGCGACAAACGCCTCCGGGTCGGCGAGAGCAGCCTCGCGCGGAGCTTGCTCATCCAGGTTCACGACCGAGGCCGGATGGTCTGAGCTGACGATCTGTTGGGCCAAGGTGCTCTTGCCCACCTGGCGCGCTCCCATGAGGAGGACGACCCGGGTGTCGGCGAGAGCCTCCGTGACGAGGGCCTGGTTGGCTCGCGGGAACATCTCGGGCATCGTGCTCTCCGGGGGTGTTTGAGATGGCGATTTATATTTGTTGGAAATGGCGATATTTAGATGTTGCAAATGGCGACATTGGATTGTCGCAGATGACAGAATCTCGCCCCGCCAGCAGAGCACGTCGGGAACGAACGGCCCGAGCTCAGCGGATCTTTTCGTAGATGCTGAACATCGGCAGGTACATGGCGATGACGATGAAGCCGACGATGCCGCCGACGAAAACGATCATCACCGGCTCGAGGAGGGCGGTGAGGGCTTTGACCTTGGCGTCGACCTCGGCTTCGTAGAAGTCGGCGACCTTGCTGAGCATGTGTTCCAGCTGGCCGGTCTCCTCGCCGACGGCGACCATGTGGCCAATCATCGGCGGGAAGATCGCGTTGGCTTCGATCGGCGCCGCCAGGGAGCCGCCGCGCTTGACCGAGGCGTACATGTCGTCCATCGACTTTTCGATCACGACGTTGCCGGCGGTGTCGCCGGTGAGTTTGATCGCCTGCAGCATCGGCACGCCGGCCGAGACGGCGCCGGAGAAGGTCCGCGACCAGCGGGCCAGCGCCACCTTCTGGATCACGTCGCCGATCTTGAAGGGGATCCGGAGGGTGAAACGCGACCAGGCGTCGCGGCCGGCGTCGGTGCGCTTCCAGCGCAGGAAGGCGAAGATCGAGATTCCCAGCACCGGCAGGATCACGAACCAGTAGCCGGTCAGCGCTTCGGAGGCGGAGACGCAGATCTGGGTCGGCAGCGGCAGGTCGGCGCTTTCGCCGGGGTTTTCCGCGGCCAGGTCTTTGAAGATGCCGGCGAAGACGGGGATCACGAAGGCGACGATCGCGACCAGGACCACGGCTGCGAACCCGAAGACCAGCGCCGGGTACATCAGCGCCGATTTGACCTGGCGCCGCAGGGCGTCGGTTTTCTCCACCTGGAAGGCGATCTGGTCGAGTGCTTCCTCGAGCCGCCCGGACTGCTCGCCGGAGCGGATCATCGCCCGGTAGAGGCGGTCGAAGACCTGCGGGTGGCGGGCCATCGCCTGCTCGAGCGTGCTGCCGGCCTCGATGTCGGCGCGGATGCCGGCCGCGGCCTCCTTGATCATCTCGTCCTCGGTCTGCTCCTCGAGCGTGTGCAGAGTTCGCAGCATCGGCATCCCGGAAGCGACCAAGGTCGCGAACTGCCGCGAGAAGACGGCAAGCTCGCGCATGTCGACGCTCTTCCAGCGCCGGAAGAAATCCTCGACGTTGATCGGGCTCGACTTCTCGCTGACGTCGAGGACGATCAGGCCGCGCTGGCGTAGCTGCTCGGTGACCTGAGCCTTGGACTCGGCCTCGACTTCGCCGTTGGAGGCGACGCCGGTGACGTCCATCGCCCGGAAGGCGAAGGTGGTGGCGCCCGCCATCTCCTACACCGCCTGGGTATACGGAGGGCCCGCCGGGGGCTGCTGCGTGTACTGGGCCGGGGGCTGCGCGTACTGAGGCGCGGCCGGCGCGTCGCCGAGCAGCCGTTTCAGCTCCTCGGGGACCGAGGCCCGCTGTTCGGCCAGCGAGCGGGTGATCGTCCCGGCGCGGACCAGGCGGGCGAGGTCGGCGTCCATCGTCTGCATCCCGACCGCGCCCGAGGTCTGCACGGCGGCGTAGATCTGGTGCGTCTTGCCCTCGCGAATCAGGTTGCGGATCGCCGGCGTTGGCACCAGCACCTCGCAGGCGACCGCCCGTCCCACCCCGTCGGCGGTCGGCAGCAGCTGCTGGGTGACGACGCCCTGCAGGGCGATCGAGAGCTGGGTCCGCACCTGCCCCTGCTGCTCGGGCGGGAAGACGTCGATGATCCGGTCGACGGTCTGCGCCGTCGACTGGGTGTGCAGGGTTGCGAACACGAGGTGGCCGGTCTCGGCGGCCGTCAGCGCCGTGGAGACCGTCTCCAGGTCGCGCATCTCGCCGACCAGGATCACGTCGGGGTCCTCTCGCAGGGCCGCCTTCAGCCCGAGCCCGAAGTCCTCGGCGTCGGCGCCGACCTCGCGCTGATTGACGATCGAGCGTTTGTGGTTGTGGAGGAACTCGATCGGGTCCTCGATCGTGAGGATGTGATCCTGCCGCTCGGAGTTGATCACGTCGATCATCGCCGCCAACGTCGTGCTCTTGCCGGAGCCGGTCGGGCCGGTGACGAGGACGAAACCGCGCGGTTTGGCGGCCAGCTCGCGCAGCACCTGCGGGACGCCGAGCGAATCGAGCGCCGGGATCTCCTGCGGCACCAGCCGGAAGGCGGCGCTGACCGAGCCGCGCTGGAAGAAGCAGTTGACGCGGAACCGGGCGACGCCGGGGATCGCGTAGGCAAAGTCGAGCTGCTTGTTGTTCTCGAAGCGTTTGCGCTGGTCGTCGTTGAGGATGCTGTAGACAACCTCGCGGGTCTCCTGCCCGGAGAGGACGGGGAAACCGTCCATCGGCTCGATCCTGCCCTTTTCGCGGATCGCCGGCGGGAAGCCGGCCGTCAGATGCACATCCGACGCCCGCACCGAGACCATGTGCGCGAGAACCTCGGAGAAGTCGAAGTCCATTGGACCTAGATCGTCCTTTCCGGCCGGATCCTCGATACCCGGTTTCGGTTATGCGGTGACACGGATGACCTCCTCGAGGCTGGTCAGGCCGGCGCGAACCTTGGCGATCCCATCCTCGCGAAGGGTGAGCATCCCCTCCTGGCGAGCGATGGCGGCGATCTCCGCCTCCGGCGCCTGGGCCACGACCATGTCCTTGATCCGGTCGCTCATCGTCATCACCGAGAAGACGCCGACCCGCCCGCGGTAGCCGCTCTGGTTGCAGCGACCGCAGCCGACCGGCTCGTAGGCCTCGATGTCGGCCCCGACCCGGAGCTCGGCCTCGGTCAGCGCCTGCTGGGAGATCACCGTGCGTCGCTTGCAGTGCGGGCAGAGCTTGCGGGCGAGGCGCTGGGCGACGACGCAATCGACCGCCGAGGCGATCAGGAAGGCCTCGATGCCCATCTTCGTGAGCCGCGTGACCGCGCCGGGCGCGTCGTTGGTGTGCAGCGTAGTCAGCATCATGTGCCCCGTCAACGCCGCCTCGACCGCGATCCGCGCCGTCTCGGAGTCGCGGATCTCGCCGACCATGACGATGTCGGGGTCGGCGCGCAGCATCGAGCGCAGGCCGGTGGCAAAGTCCAGGCCCGCCTTGCGGTTGACGTTGATCTGGTTGATGCCGAGGAGGCGGTACTCGACCGGATCCTCGATCGTGATGATGTTCTTCTCGACGTCGTTGAGGTCGCGGAGCGCCGCGTAGAGCGTCGTCGACTTGCCGGAGCCGGTCGGGCCGGTGACCAGGACGGCGCCGTATGCCCGGCGGAACGACGCCTCGAAGCGCTCGCGCGCCGAACCGTCCATGCCAAGTTCGTCGAGTGAGCGCTGGGCGTTCTCCTTGTCGAGGATGCGCAGCGTCGCCCCCTCGCCGCGCTGGGTCGGCAGCGTCGTCACCCGCAGATCGACCCGCCGGTCGTCGACGGTGACGCTGACGCGCCCGTCCTGCGGCACCCGCTTCTCGGCGATGTTGAGGTCGGACATGATCTTCACCCGCGAGATCACCGCGTTGACCATCCGCCGCGGCACGTGGGCGGCCTCGCGGAGAACGCCGTCGACGCGGAAGCGGACCCGCATCTCGTCTTCCGCGGCCTCGAAGTGAACGTCGGAAGCGCCCTCACCGACCGCCTGTCCGAGGATGCTGTAGACGAGCTTGATCACCGGCGCGTCTTCGGCGCTGACTTCGATGTCGCTGACATCGGCCAGTTCCTCGTCGGCCTGGGCCTCGCCCTCGGTCACCGCCTCGCTGACGGCGCTCTGCAGGGTGTTGAGGCGGCCGATCAACGCCTCGACGTCCTCCTCCGCGGCGACGGCGACGGCAACGTCGAGGCTGGTGGCGATCTGGATGTCGTCGACGGCGAGGACGTTGGTCGGGTCGGCCATCGCCACCAGCAGCGTCTCCTTGTCGACGAACCCGACCGGGAGCGCCTGGTAGCGACGGGCAGTGGTAACCGGGATCAGGTTGGCGGCCGCCATGTCCACCTGGAAGATCGAGAGGTCGATGTGGTCGAGCCCGTAGCGCTCGGCAACGGCACGCGAGAGCTGGTCGGCGTCGACGGCGCCCTGCTCGAACAGCAGCCGCTCTGGCGGGCGGCCGGCGGAGCGGGCCTCTTCGATCGCCTGCCGGGCGCGATCGTCGCCGACATAGCCGAGGTCGACGAGGACGTCGGTGATGAATCCGGTCGAACGGCCGCGGACCAGCGGCGGCGTCAGGCCGAGCGTCCCCGCCTCCCGAGGCTCCAGCGCCGGCGCCGTGGAATCGCCGGATTCGGGCACCGGACGCAGGTGGGGCGGGAAGTCGCGGCCGTCCGTGCTCACGGGTGGTAATCCACGGTCGGGCCCTTGTACCCGGCGTCGATCACCGCCTGAGCGATGCTGTCGCCGTTCTGGAAGCCGTAGCTGACCGAGGCGGTCGGGGCAGTCTCGTCGAGGCGGCGCGGCCTGAGCACGACCAATGCCGGAACCCGGTCGACGCCGACCGGCTCGGTGATCGCCGCGTACCGGGCGATCTTCCCGGCCGGCACGACGAACGTCTTCACGCCCGGCATGCCGGCGAGCCGGCCACTGGCGAGCTTGACCAGGCCGTCATCGATACCGCCGTCGTGGACGAAGAGCAGGGCCACGGTACGGTCCGCCAGCCAGGCGGCGAGGACGGGCCCCGGGACGGGACGGGCGATCGCCGGCAGTTCGCCGGTAGGCGCGGCGGTGGCGGGCGCTTCCCCCGCTTCAAGGGATTCAACCGCCCCTTCGACCGCCTCACCCGGGGTCGACCCGGTGGCGGTGGCGCCGTTGACGGTCGCGACCACAGGTCCCGGCGAGGGCGCGGATTCGGATTCTTCTTCGCCGCCGCCGCCCGAGGTCAGCACGAAGATGCCCACGGCAAGCAGCAGGACGCCGACCACGGCGGCTTGGACCAGCGGGTTGCTGTTGAGCTGCTCCCTCATGGGTACTCCCATCTAGCTCGACAGCGGCGCGCGCGAGCTTGAGCGGTGACAGGCCCGACCCCTCCGGGCCGGACGCTCAACAGCCGGCGTTAGGAGCTTCGCCGGGAACCGGCGATCCCGAGCACTCGAAGTAGCCGTTGGGTTCGAACGAGACGACCGTGCTGTTGGTGGTCGTCCGCTGCTCTTCTTCCCACCGTTCGATCTCCTGCCGGAGTTCTTCCAGTTCTTCGGCTTCGGTCTTCGGCGGACCCGTCTCGGTGCCCCCGCCTTCGGTCCCGGTTTTGATTTCTTCCACCACCCGGGCCGGGTTGAGCTCGGGCGGCAGTTCGAAGCCGGCGTCCTGTTCGACCTTGCCGTTGCCGCTCATCGCGATGTGGCGACCGACGATCACGCCTTTGTAGGTGGCGTTGCCGCTGATGTCGATATAGGTGTCCGGCCCGTAGATGGCCATCTCGTTGGTGCTCGAGAAGTTGCCGTTGAGGGTGACCTGACTGGTGCCCGTCGGCGAGCCGAGCAGGAAGAATCCGGGGATCTCGAACTTGCCCGCCGAGGGCTGATATCCGGTCGCGGCGATCCGGTTGTTGCCGTTCAGGGTGATCTGGTTGCCGGTCCCGCAGTGCTCGGGAGTGTCGAAGAAGAAGCGCACCCGGGCGCCGTCGGCCATGATCAGCTGCGAGTTGCCGTTGAGAGTGATCGAGCAGATCCAGTAGTCGCCGCCGCCGACGGTGAGGGTGTCGTTGGCGTTGACGCTGATCGCCCGGGTTTTCGGATCGAAGGGCGGCTTCGAGTTCCACTTGCCCGTGTAGGAGTCTTTCTGACAGTTGACCGGGACGTTGGTGGCGGTGCAGGCGGTGATGCGGTTGTTCGAGTTGTTGGTGGCGATGTCGGCGGGCATGAAGCTGCTGACCGGCGGCAGCTGCACGTTGCCTTCCCGCACCTCGTAGCCGCTGCACTGCTTGGAGTTCGCGGTTTTGGTCCAGGATTTGCCGACGCCGTAGCGGATGTCGCCGCAGATCGTCGAGTTGCCGGAGCTTTCGATGTTCCCGTTGGTGCCGACGCCGACGCGGATGTCGGCGTTGCCGCTGAGGACGATCCCTTCCCGGCCGATGAACCCCTCGGCGTTCACCTGTTCCTGAAGTTCCTCGAGTTGTTTTTTCAGCTGCTCCTGGAGCTCGTTGACTTTCTCCCATTCGTCGCGCTGTTCCGCCTGCCGGATTTTGATCCTGGTTTCCTCGAGTTCCCGGGCTTTTTCGAAGATCGTTTTTTCATCCAGGCTGCTGATCAGCGTGCTGCGCGCGTAGGTCACCTCGATCCGCCTGGTGACGGTGTCGGCGGTGCCCTGGGCGACGACACAGAGCTCCTGGTCGCCGCAGTCGAGGCCGACCGGGCTAACGCGGTAGGAGTAGCTGTTTTCCCCCACCGTCCCGGAGACCTCCGGACACCAGGCCTGCCCGCCGACCTCCTCGGCGCCCACCGCGTCCAGCTTCCCGGTGTCCGGGTCGATCCCGAGGCAGGGGTTGAACTGGTTGAGGATGTAGCCGTACCGGGCCTGGCGCTCGCGGGCGACGTTGGCGCCCGCATCGGCCGCGGCGATCGCCGCCTTGGAGGCGTTGTCCCGCCCGACACCCTGCTGGACGTCGACCGTCGCCACGACCGCCGCGCCGGCCAGGGCCATGCTGGAGACCATCGCGAACACCGCGACGGGCAGGGCCATGCCTCGCTCGCCCTCGGCACGGAGGAGGACGAAGCGTTCACGAAGGCGGGGGAAGCGCTTCATCCGGTGGGAGATCGACGGCACCGGGCCATCCTTGAGAAAAGGGCCGGGAAATGCCCAAGCTTGGACACGCGTCCTACTGAGAAGCGGGTGCTTGGAGCTGCTCGATGCCGCTGGCGCGCTGCCCCCCGGCGGCGAGCATCAGCTTGAAGTCGTGCGGGTTGGAGGCGTAGTCGAGGGCGACCTGCTCATTGACCCTGCCTTCCATCACGTAGCCCAGCAGCGACTGGTCGAAGGTGCGCATCCCGTAGAACTCGCCTTCCGAGATCACCTCGGTGATCTTCCCGGTTTCTTCGGGGTTCATGATCAGGTCCTGAACGCGACCGGTAACGACCATCACCTCCGAGGCCGGAACGCGGCCCTCGCCGGTGACGTCGGGGACGAGGCGCTGGGCGATCGCCCCCCTGAGGGTGGCGGCGAGCATCACCCGCGCCTGGTGCTGGAGGTGGGGCGGGAAGAAGTCGACGATCCGGTTGATCGTCTCGGTGGCATCCAGGGTGTGGACGGTCGAGAGCACCAGGTGGCCGGTCTCGGCGGCGGAGAGCGCCGTCCGCACAGTCTCCTCGTCGCGCATCTCGCCGATCAGGATCACGTCGGGGTCCTGGCGCAGGACCCGCCGCATCGCCCGCGCGAAGCTCTGGGTGTCGGAGCCGACTTCGCGCTGGTTGACGATCGAGCCTTTGTCTTCGTGCAGGTACTCGATCGGGTCCTCGAGGGTGATGATGTGGTGGGTGCGGGTGCGGTTGATGTGGTCGATCATCGCCGCCAGCGTCGTGCTCTTGCCGGAGCCGGTGGTGCCGGTGACGAGGACGATCCCGCGCTGCTCTTCGGCCAGCCGGGTCACCACCGAGGGCAGGCCGAGCTCCTCGACTGAGCGGATCTCGAAGGGGATTGCGCGGCAGACGATCGAGGTCGAGCCCCGCTGCTTGAAGGTGTTGACGCGGAAGCGCGAGACGCCCGGGATCGAGTACGAGAAGTCCGCCTCCCCCGCCTCGTCGAACTCGGCCTTCGAGCGGTCTTCGGCGATCTCGAAGAAGGCCCGCTCGGTTTCCTCGGGCGTCAGCTGCCCGAACCCATCGAGGGGCGTCAGCTCGCCGTGGAGCCGGATCGTCGGCGGCACCCCGACCTTGACATGCAGGTCGGAGCCACCCCGCTCGACGAGCGTGCGCAGCGCTGAGTCGATCGCGAACATCCCGGCCTGTATCGGCCGGGATGTCGGATCACTTGACGTGCGGTGCTACGCCACCTCGCGCAGTTTCTGGGCCTCGCCGAGACTCTGGAGCTTTTTGAGGCTCTGGTTCTCGATCTGGCGGATCCGCTCGCGGGTGACGTTGAAGGTGCGGCCGACCTCGTCCAGGGTCCGCGGGTGCTCGCCGCCGAGCCCGTAACGGAGCTCGAGCACGCGGCGCTCGCGGTAGGAGAGGTTCTCGAGGGCCTCCTTCAGCGCCTCTTTGGTGAGCAGGTCGGCGGCGCGGTCGAACGGCGACTCGGCCTTCTCGTCGGCGATGAACTGGCCGAACTCCGACTCCTCCTCGTCACCGACCGGCTTCTCCAGCGAGACCGGGGCCTGCGCGGAACGCTTGATCGAGTCGACCTCCTCGGGATCGATGCCGGTTACCTCGGCGATCTCCTCCGGGGTCGGCTCGCGGCCCAGCTCGGTGACCAGCTTGCGCTCGGCGCGGCCGATCTTGTTCAGCTTCTCGACGACGTGGACCGGAATGCGAATCGTGCGGGCCTTGTCGGCGAGCGCGCGGGCGATCGCCTGGCGGATCCACCAGGTCGCGTAGGTCGAGAACTTGAAGCCCTTGCGGTAGTCGAACTTCTCCGCCGCGCGGACCAGGCCGAGGGTGCCCTCCTGGATCAAGTCGAGGAATGGCAAACCCTGGTTTCGGTAGTTTTTCGCGATCGAGACGACCAGACGGAGGTTCGACTCGACCATTTTCTGCTTCGCGTCGAGGTCGCCGCGCTCGATCCGTTTGGCGAGTTCGACCTCCTCCTGAGCGGTCAGCAGGCGGACTTTGCCGATGTCCTTGAGGAACAGCTGCAGGGAGTCCGTGGTCATGTCCGGTTTCAGGTCGAGCGACTGTTTCTGTCGCCGCCGGCCTTTTTTCCCGGTGTCCACGGGCATTGCTTCCGCGGCCGCTTTCTGGGCCGGGTCCATGTCCTCGACAAGCTCGATCCCGGACTTCTCGAGGTGCCCGTAAAGGTCCTCGACGTCGGACTCGTCGAGGTCGACCTCGGAGACCGCCGAAGCGATGTCGCCGAAGGTCAGCACGCCGAGCTGCTGCCCGCGATTGATGAGGTTTTTGACCTCCTCCAACTCCTGAAGCTCTGCTACCAGCATCCTGATCTACTCGTTTCCCTAGCGCGTGATGGTTAGTCCTGGCACTGAAATGCCGCCGCGACCCAAAAGTCGCGCCGGCCGAGAAAAGCGGACCGGCGACCTGGTCCGCGAAGTAAGTAAAGCTTGCATGCAAGACGCCCCAAAGGGGCTAGCGTCAGACTTAGTCGTCAAACGCTTGTTCGCATGGTAGTCGCTTCAGTTTGTAAAGTCAATGCCCAGCCACCTCCGCCACCCCCGCCCCTGGCTCAAAGCCTTCTGGCACCGCGCTTACCAGGAGAACGTCACCGGGCTCTCGGCGATGGTCGCCTACAACCTGATGCTGGCGGTCTTCCCGTTCGCGCTGCTGGTCCTCTTCGTTTTCGGCCAAGTGCTGAAGATCGAAGGCGTCGAGACCAGCGTCGTCAACGACCTCGAGCGCCTCTTCCCCAGCGTCGAGCAACAGACGCTGACCGACGTGCTCAACCGCATCCAGGACAACTCGACGACGATCGGGATCGCCGCCGGCCTCGGCTCGCTCTGGATCGGCGCCTCGTTCTGGGGGGCGATGGACACGGCCTTCTGCCGGATCTACCACGTCGAGTGCCGCGGCTGGGTCGAGCAGAAGCGCTTCTCCTTCGCGATGCTCGGCGTCGTCCTCCTCTTCATCGCCGCCAGCATCTTCGTGCCGACGATCGAGAGCACCCTGGTCTCCAGCACCGACCGCCTCCCGCTCGGCCTCTCCGACATCAAGGCGATCGACACGATTCTGCTGCTCGGCGCGGCCCTGCTGGTCACCTTCGCGATCTGCTGCGTGATCTTCTGGGCGGTGCCGAAAGGGCACATGCCGTGGCGGGCCGTCTGGCCCGGCGCCGTCTTCGTCACGGTCGGCGCCGGCCTCGCCAACTGGCTCTTCCCGATCTACCTCTCCAACGTCTCCAGCCTCTCCCGCTTCGGCTCGACGGTCGGCTTCATCCTCATCGCCCTGCTCTGGTTCTACGTCCTCAGCTTGGCGCTGATGGCGGGTGCTGTGATCAACTCGCTGCGCTTCGAGCTGCACGACACCGGCGAGCTGCCGTACTTCAAGTCGAAGTCGCCGTGTACCGGTTGCGACGAGGAGGGCCGCAAGCTCCGCAATCCCCAACCCACTTCGGAGAGCCAATAACCATCGGCATGAAACAATTCTTTCGATGCGAAAACAGGGGGGTTTCGACACCAGCCGCAGCGTCCTGGAGCCGACACTGCCGCTCGACCTGACCGCGCAAGCGCAGCGCCTGCGGATCATCGAGGCGATGATCGCGAGCGTCGCCGAGAAGACCTATACGGCGACGACGATCTCCGACATCGTCAGCCGCGCGAGCATTTCCCGCACGACCTTCTACAAACGCTTCGCCGACAAGCGGTCCTGCTTCGACGCGGCCCTGCTGCACTGCGTCGAAGCGCTGCGGAGGACCGCTCGGGCCGCGATCCGGCCCGGTGACCCGCCCGCCGAGGCGATTCACAACGCCACCGCCGCCACGCTGGAGTTCCTGGCCGCCGAACCGGACCTGGCGCAGCTGGTCATGGGCGAAGCGGTCAACGTCGAGCCGAGCGCCTTCGGCCGCTACCGCAAGGACCTGGTTCCCCAGGTGAAGGCGATCTGGGAAGCGAGCGGCGATCGTCCCGAGCCGCACTCGGACCCGCAGCTGGCCTTCGGCCGCGCCCAGGTGCTGATCTTCACCAAGATCGTCGCCGGCGAAAGCGCGAGCCTCCGCGAGCTGCTGCCGGAAATCGTCTACCTGGTGCTGTTGCCCTTCGGCGGCCACGAGGTGGCACTGGAGCACTCGCGCCTGGCCGAAGCCCGCGGCGTCCCTGACGCCGGGGGCGTGGCCGGGTGAACGAGGGTCCCAAGGACCTGCGCCTCTGGCGCCTGCCGCGAGGCCGTCACGGCCTGCCGCGGGAGCTGGTCGAGCGTTCGCAGCGGGAGCGGCTGATGGCCGCGGTCGTGCGGGTCAGCGCCGCCAAGGGGTACGAAGCCACCTCGGTCGCCGACATCCTCGAGGAAGCGGGGGTCGGCCGCGAGAGCTTCTACGAGCTCTTCGACGACAAACAGGACTGCATGATCGCCGCCCGGCGGCTCTTGATCGAAGATCTCGCCGACGCGATCGATGCCGCGTTCGATACACCCGGCTCGTGGATCGACCGGGTTCGCGTCGCCCTCGCCACGACCCTCGACTGGTTTGCCGCCGACCCGATCGCCGGGCGCGTGCTGATGCTGGAGCTGGCCGCCCTCGGACCGGTTTCGCGGGAGATCTTCCAGGAAGAGTTCGACCGCTTCACCAGCCTGCTCGACGAGGGCCTCGACGGCAGCGGGCCGCGGCCGCAGGTGCCCAGCGCCACCGGTCTCGCCGTCGGCGCCGCCTTCGCCCGCATCTACGACGAGGTCGCCCGCGGGCGCACCGACGCGCTGCCGCGGATGTTGCCGGAACTCACCTACGAGGTTCTGGTGCCCTTCCTGGGCGAACCCGCGGCCCGCCAGGAGGAGCGCCGCGCCGCCGCCATGCAGGCGGCGGACTGATCGTCGCCGGGGCTCCCGGCGCTTCTCGCCTCAGCCGTAGCGCTCGCCGGTGATCGCTCGGAGCTTCGAGCGATCGTGGCGGGCCTGGATGCGGCGGACGGTGCCGGAACGGGAGCGCATTACCAGCGATTCGGTGGTGGCGCCGGAGCCGCGGTAGCGGACGCCCTGGAGGACATCGCCGTCGGTGACGCCGGTGGCGGAGAAGAAGACGTCGTCGCCGGAGCAGAGGTCGTTCGCCTTGAGGACCCGGTCGAGGTCGTAGCCGGCGCCGAGGGCGGCCTGGCGCTCCTCCTCGTTGCGGGGCCAGAGGCGACCGATCAGCTCGCCGCCCATCGACTTCAGGGCGGCGGCCGAGAGCACGCCCTCGGGGGTCCCGCCGATCCCCCAGAGCAGGTCGACCGGGGAGCGGTCGCTGACCGCGAGCAAAGCGGCGGAGACGTCGCCGTCGCTGATCAGGCGGATGCGGGCGCCGGCCTCGCGGATCTCGCGGATCGCGTCCTCGTGACGGGGCCGGTCGAGCACGACGACGACGACGTCGTTGATCGAGCCGCCCTTGCGCTCGGCAACCAGCTTCAGGGTCTCCGGCAGCGGCCGGTCGAGATCGAGCAGATCGGCGATCTCCTCCCCACCCGCCATCTTTTCCATGTAGACGCAGGGGCCGGGGTCGAACATCGAGCCGCGCTCCGCGAGCGCGATCACTGCCAGGGCGCTGGGCATGCCCTTGGCGCAGAGGGTGGTCCCCTCCAGCGGGTCGACGGCGATGTCGCAGACCGGGGGCGAGCCGTCGCCGATCTGCTCGCCGTTGAAGAGCATCGGCGCTTCGTCCTTCTCGCCCTCGCCGATCACGACGACCCCGTCCATCGCCACCGAGTCGAGCACGAACCGCATCGCGTCGACGGCGGCGCCGTCGGCGGCGAGCTTGTCGCCGCGGCCGACCCAGCGGGCGGCGGCGAGGGCGGCCCCCTCGGTGACGCGGACCAGCTCCAGGGCGAGGTTGCGGTCGGGCTTCGGTTGCGAAGTCTCGGCCATGCGCGCCGCAGGCTATAGGGTCGCGCCATGGCTTCGCGTTGGGGACTGACGTTGCCGCTGCCGGGGATTTCCCTGGCCGATCACGAGGAGCACGTCAAGCGCGCCGAGGCGAGCGGCTACACCGACCTCTGGACCGGCGAGACGGCCGGACCGGACGGCTTCACGCCGCTGGCGTTCAGCGCCGCCTGGACCGAGCGGATCCGGCTCGGCACCGGCATCGTCGGCGTCTTCCAGCGCGGCCCGGCCCTGCTGGCACAGGAGGCGGCGGCCCTGGCGAGCGGCTCCGACGGGCGCTTCGTGCTCGGGATCGGCTCCTCCTCGGACCGGATCGTCGAAGGCTGGAACGGGATCCCCTTCGAGCGGCCGCTCACCAAGGTCCGGGAGACGCTCGACTTCCTCGACGCCGCCCTGGCCGGCGAGCGGACCGCGACCGGCTTCAAGCTCGAAATGCCGCCGGCCGAGCCGTTGCCGGTGGTGCTGGCGGCGCTGCGCGGGAGGATGCTGGAGCTGGCGGTCGAGCGGGCCGCCGGTGCCTTCACCAACTTCCTGCCCCTGGGCGGCCTTCCCAAGGTAACCGCCCAGCTGGCCGACGCCCCCGATGGCTTCGAGCTGCTCTGCCGCTTCTTCTGCCTGCCGGGCGAGCGCGAGCAGGTCGAGCCGCTGGCCCGGTTCATGTTCTCCTCCTACATCACCGTCCCCGTCTACACGAACTTCTATCGCTGGCTCGGCTACGGCGAGCAGATCGAGCCGATGGTCGAGGCCTGGGCGGCGGGCGACCGCCAGGCGGCGGCCGCGGCGGCGCCCTGGGAGCTGATCGAGGACATGTTCATCTTCGGGACGCCCGCCGAGATGAAGGAGCGGCTGGCAGGCTTCGTCGCCGGCGGCATCACCCTGCCGATCCTGACCCCGATCGTGACGCCGGACAAACTCGGCGAGACGATCGAGGCGCTGGCGCCCTAGCCCGGCTCGACCAGCGGGTCGTAGGCGTCGGGCCGGCGCGTCGTCAGGAACGGGAACAGCTCCAACCAGTCGCGGCGCTGGTCGAGGTCGAGGTCGGCGACCAGGACAGCCGGCTCGTCGCGCGGGGCTTCGGCGAGGACGCGGCCATAGGGGTCGGAGATGAACGACGACCCGTAGAAGCGCAGCGGCGGCTCCTCGCCGACGCGGTTGACGGCGACCATGAAGACGCCGTTGGCGATCCCGTTGGCGACGATCACCTGCCGCCAGAGCGGCTGCGTGTCGAACTCGGGGTGGTCGGGCTCGGAGCCGATCGCGGTCGGGTAGACGATCGCGTCGGCGCCCTCCAGGCTGTAGGCGCGGGCGACCTCGGGGAACCACTGGTCCCAGCAGGTCGGCAGGCCGAGCTCGGCGTCGCCGAGCTTCAGCAGCGGGTAGGCCTCCGCGCCGGCCGGGCCGGGACGGAAGTAGCGGTCCTCGTGGTAGCCGGCGGTGACCGGGATGTGCAGCTTGCGGGTACGGGTGACCAGCTCGCCGTGCGGGGAGACGACGATCGCGGTGTTGTAGCCGAGTCCGTCGGCGCCGTCGGCGCGCTCGTAGAGCGAGGCATGGACGTGGGCGCCGGTCGCGGCCGCCATCTCGGCGGCGAAGCGGTGGGTCGGGCCGCCGGGCAGCTCCTCCGGCTCGGCGCCGACCGCCCGCGGGCCGCCGGGCTCGACCGCGAAGTAGCGGCTCAGGGTCAGCTCCTGCAGGCAGACCAGCCGGGCGCCCTGCTCGGCGGCGAGGTTGATCGCGGCGCCGAGGGCGGCGCGATGCTCGGCCGGGTCGGAGTGCCAGCGGTGCTGGAC
>CBIHMQ010000003.1:0-35388 GCA_966211075.1 uncultured bacterium | reverse complement strand
CCGCGCTGCGCGGAATCGGGGCGGGGCTTGGTCGGCTCGTCAGTGACGGTTCTGGCGGGAGCGACGGGGCGCCTGGGGGAGCGGACGCTGTCGCCTTTCACGGTGCTCACCAAGCGGGAATCGCGACGCCGGCACCGGAATTCCTGAGCTTCGCGGTATTCGATCTGGCCAGCGAGGATTCGGACGACCTACGGGACTTGCTGCAGGAGTGGACGGCTGCGGCGTCTGCGTTGACGCGAGGGGAAGAGGTCCGACCGGGGAGTCAGGACCCTGGGGTCGCTCCGTCGGATCCGGGGGAGGCAGCCGGCCTCGGGTCGAGCGGTCTGACCATCACGGTGGGCTTCGGTCCCAGCGTCTTTGAGGCCGACGGAGTGGACCGGTACGGGCTGGCGTCCCGGCGTCCGGCGGCGCTCGCACCTCTTCCTGGGTTTCGGGGGGAGGGACTCGATAAGGGGCGCTCTGATGGGGATCTCTGCGTGCAGGCCTGTGCCGAAGATCCCCAGGTCGCCTTTCACGCGGTCCATGCGCTGACGTTGATCGCGGCCGGTACGGCCGGGCTGCGCTGGTCACAGGACGGCTTCGGCCGCACCTCCAGTACCAGCCGTGCTCAGGCGACGCCCCGCAACTTGATGGGGTTCAAGGATGGCACTAACAACATCCGCGCCGAGGACGGCGAGGCGATGGACGAGCACGTCTGGGTGCAGCCTGGTGACGGGCCGGCATGGATGCGGGGCGGTGCCTATCTCGTCGCGCGGCGCATCAAGATCCTCTTCGACGTCTGGGATCCGACCAGCCTCGAAGGCCAGGAGCGGGTGATCGGCCGCGAGAAGCTGAGCGGGGCTCCACTTGGGAAGCAGCACGAGTTCGACGTGGTCGACCTCGAAGCGAGCCAGGCCGGTCAGCCGGTGATTCCCGCCAATGCTCACGTCCGCCTATCCAGTCCCGAGGCCAACGGCGGCCGGCGCATCCTCCGCCGCGGCTACTCGTTCTCCGAATCGGCTGAACCCGGCTCAGGACAGATCGACGCTGGTCTCTTCTTCATCTCCTTCCAGCGCGACCCTGAGCAGTTCATCTCGATCCAGCGCCAGCTCGCCGGATCGGATGCCCTCAACCGCCACATCCTGCACACCGCCAGCGCCCTCTTCGCCTGTCCGCCGGGCGCCCGACCCGGGGGGTTCATCGGCGAAGGGCTTTTCGCGTGAGACGAATGGGGCAGAAGCCGGCCGGTTCTTTTGAGAGAGTCCGCTCGGGAATGCAATCTCGCGACCGAAAGGCAGTGAACTTGGACGCTCGATCGTTCAGGGCCGGCGTCCTCGCCGCCCTCGCACTTCTGGTGACGCTGCTGCTTGCGGCGCCCGCGACCGCGGCCCCCGCCAACGACAACATCGCCGGCGCCCAGGTGCTCCCGGCGGCGCTGCCGAGCACGACGCCGGCGACGTCGATCGGGGCCACCGGGGAGCCGGGGGAGACGGTCTTCAGCAACCCGGCGACCGAGTCGGTCTGGTTTGCCTGGACTCCGAGCGCCAGTACCACCGCGATCGTCGACCTCTGCAACAGCGGCTTCAGTGGCGGTTCTCCGACCTTCGGGATCGGCGTCTACACCGGCGGGACGACCTGGGCGACTCTGACCGAGGTCGTCGACACGGCCGGGCCGTGCAAGCTCAGTTTCAGCGCCACCGCGGGCACCACCTACAAGATCCAGGTCGACTTCCTGCGCGCCGAAGGCAACTTCACGCTGACGCTGCGCAAACCGCAGCCTCCCGCCAACGACAACTTCGCCTCCGCCCAAAACCTCGGTAACGCCCTGCCCTTCTCCGTCCCCGGAAGCACGATCGACGCCACCAGCGGCGAGGCGGGCGAACCGCCGCTCGGCAGCAGCGCGCGCACCGTCTGGTACTCCTGGACCGCCCCGGTGACCGGCCATGTGCAGCTCGGCGGCTGCCCGTTCGAAACGCAGCCGGGCTCGGCGGCGAACAAGACGCTGGTCGTCTACACCGGCGCGACCCTGGCCACGCTCAGCAAAGTGGCCGAAACGACGAACTGCAAGATGGAGTTCGACGTCGCCGCCGGCACCAACTACAAGATCGTCTTCAGCGGCAGCGTCTCCGGCGAAGGGACGTTCACCCTCTCGATGGTGAGCGCGACGCCGCCGGCGAACGACAACCTCGCCGCCGCGGCCGTGGTCGGGCCGGCCCTGCCGTTCTCGGTCCCCGGCGACAACAGCTTCGCGACGCTCGAGCCGGAAGAGAACAAACTCCAGATCAGCGAGATCAGCAGCCCCAGCCACTCCGTCTGGTACCGCTGGACGCCCGCCGTCAGCCAGCGGGTCAAGTTGAACGCCTGCTCCGATTCCCTGCGGCCGCGGCTGGGAGTGTTCACCGGCAACACCATCACGACCCTGGTCAAAGCGACCGAACCGCAGTCCGGATCCCCCTACTGCGCCGTGGAGCTGAACGCGGTCGCCGGCACCACGTACAAGATCGCCATCGCCGGCGGGCCCTTCGAAGGACAGCACGGGGCCTTCACGCTCAGCGCGCACGCGGTCAGCCGGCCCGCAAACGACGACCTCGCCGGCGCGATCCCGATCGGCCCCGGTCTGCCGATCGCGGTCGACGGCAGCAACGCCGACGCCACCGTCGAGAAAGGCGAGGCCAGGCCTGTCTTCGAAACGAGCCCGCTCGGCACCGTCTGGTACCGCTGGGGCTCCGGCTTCTCCGGTCCGGTCGACATCAGCACCTGCGGCTCGGCGACCTCGGTCATCGCCGCCGTGCACACCGGCGCGACCTTCGGGACGATGACCCGGATCGTCCCGGCCGGCGAGGCGCTGCCGGGCAGCTGCGGGCAAGGCGTCAAGGGTTCGAGCGAGCGCTTCGTCGCGACCGCCGGGACGACGTACTTCGTCCAGGTCAGCGCTCGCGGCAAAGACATCGAAGGCTCCTTCCGCCTGACGATCACCGATCCCAACGCGCAGCCGCCTACTCCGCAGCCGGCGGTGCCCCCGGCAGCGGCGACGGTCGCGGCCGTGGGCAAGGTGCCGATCGACCCGCTCGCGAATTGCCGCATGCGTTACCGCGGCAAGGGACGGGTGGCCAAGGCCAAGCGCGCCCGCTGCATCGCCAAGGTGAAACGTCGTGCCGCGATCGCGCGCTGCCACAAGCTCAGCGGCGCCCGCGAGCGGAAATGCATCGCCGCGACGCGCAAGCACTACGCCGTCAAGCCGGCCGCGAAAGGGAAGCGGTCGGGCTGAGTCGCGAGGCTGTCGTGCTGGTCTCTCTCGCGGTCCTGCTGGGCCTCTACGCGGCGTTCGTGCTCGCCCTCCTGGTCGCGGGCCGTCGCGGCGACGCGCGGGCCGTCGCCGGCTTCATCCCCGACTGCCTTGTCCTCTTCCGCCGTCTGCTTGCCGACCCGCGGGTCCCGCGAGCTCGCAAGCTCGCCGTGGCCGCGCTGGTCGCCTACCTGGCGCTGCCGATCGACCTGATCCCAGACTTCATCCCGGTCGCCGGCCAGCTCGACGACGCGATCCTCGTCGTCCTCGTCCTGCGTCTGGTGCTGTCAGGCGGCGGCCCGGCGCTCTTCGCCGAGCACTGGCCCGGCCCGCCCGGGAGCGCGGCGCTGATCGGGCGGCTCGCCTTCCGCTCCTGAGCCAACCGTCAAGTACTCCAATGTCTTTGCGCAACTAGCCCTCGCTCAGGTATGCATCGGCCGCATGGCCGAACTGCGGACGCGGATGATGGAGGTGATCGCTCAGGACCCGGGGGTGCGGCGGGGCGGGCGGATCCTCACCACGCCGGTGAAAGTGCCCTGGGAGGACCTGGAGCCGGGGCCGATGGGGCATCGGGTCTGTGTGGTCGACTACGACTCCTCGACGCAGACGATGTACAAACCGGTGCGGGTCGGGGAGAACGGGAACGCGCCGAGCAGGGACAAGGAGCTGCTCGAGGACCCGGGGTTTCACGCGAAGAACGTCTACGCGCTGGTGATGCGGACCCTGGCGCGGTTCGAGTACGCGCTCGGGCGCCGGGTGAACTGGGGGTTTCCGGCGCATCAGCTGAAGGTGGTGCCGCACGCCTTCGAGGAGATGAACGCCTTCTACTCGCCGGAAGCAGAGTCGCTCGCCTTCGGGTACTACCGAACCCCGGAGGGGGTCGCCTTCACCTGTCTCTCCCACGACGTCGTCGTCCATGAGACCACGCACGCGCTCCTCGACGGGCTGCGCAAAAGCTTCATGTCCCCGTCCTCGCCCGACCAGGCCGCCTTCCACGAGGCCTTCGGCGACATCGTCGCCCTGCTCTCCGTCTTCTCGCTCGGCGAAGTGCTGCTGACGCTGCTCGGGGAGGGCGCCGAGAAACGGGGGCCGCGGGACGGCCTGATCGCCAAGGACAAGGTGACGATGCACGCCCTGATGGACTCCGTCCTGCTCGGGCTGGCCGAGCAGATGGGGACCGACGCCGGCTCGCCGCGGGCCGGCGCCCTGCGTCGCTCGGTCCGGATCGAGCCCGACGAAGCGATCCTCAACTGGCCCGAGTACGAAGAGGCGCACGCGCGCGGCGAGATCCTCGTCGCGGCGATGATGCGGACCTTCGTCGACGTCTGGGCCCGGCGGCTGGAGGCCTTCGGGACGATCGAAGGCGGCTACCTCGACCTCGGCCGCGTCGTCGAGGAGGGGGCGACGATCGCCGAAGCCCTGCTGACCATGGCGATCCGCGCGATCGACTACACGCCGCCGATCCACATCGAGTTCGGCGACTACCTCAGCGCCCTGCTCACCGCCGACGGCGAGATCCGCGCCGACGACAGCCGCTACGGCCTCCGCAAAGGCCTCACAGAGTGGTTCGGCAAGTACGGGATCGAGCCGGCCTCGGCGACGCCCGACGGCCGCTGGAACCGGCCCCCGGAGCCGCTGGTCTACGACAACGTCCGCTTCCAGGGCCTGCAGACCGAACCGATCGAGATGTTCTCGCTGCTGTGGTCCAACCGCGAGCTGCTGCGCTTCGACCCCAGCGCCTACACCCGGGTCGCCAGCGTCCGGCCCTGCGTTCGCATCTCACCCGACGACGGGCTGCCGCTGCGCGAGACCGTCGCCGAGTGCATCCAGTACGTCAGCCTGCTCGCCAGCGAACTCAAACAGTTCGGGCTGGAACCGCCGGTTGGAATGCCGCCCGACCAGGAGCTGTCGCTGGAAGGCGGCAGCACCCTCGTCCTCGACGAGTACGGCGGGCTCAAGTTCGAGATCTACAACCCGCTGCCCAGCAAGTCCGCCCCGGGCGGGAACGAGAACGCCCAGTCCCGCCTCCAGCACCTCTGGGACAACGGCGGCTTCGATCGCGGCCGCAGCATCAAGGCCCGCTTGGCGACCCTGCACCGGCGCCGGCTCGGCCTCGACGAGCGCACCCTGCGCAGCGAGGTCTGGTGATGGCGGACGCCCCGACCGGGATTCGGATCCGCTCCTACAACGTCGGCTTCGGCGACTGCTTCCTGCTGACCTTCAGCTACGAGAGCGGCAGGCCGCGCAACGTCCTGATCGACTTCGGCTCGACCAAGCAGTCCGCCAGCGGCCCGCGCGGGGGGATGCTGACGATCGCCGAGGCGATTCGCGAGGACTGCGGCGGCAAGCTCGACATGCTGGTCGCGACCCACCGCCACGCCGACCACATCTCCGGGTTCGGGGGTGAGACCGGCGACGTGATCGCCTCGCTCGAGCCGAGTGTCGTCGTCCAGCCCTGGACCGAGGAGCCGGGCCTCGACCCGGAGGCCAAATCGCCGGCCGGCGAGACCGACGGGGCGCTGAAAGCCCGGGCCGCGGTGGCGCGGCTCTCGGCGATGCAGGCAATGGCGGAGACGGCGCTCGAACAGGTGCCGAAGCTGAAACGCTCGCGGTCGGTGACGAAAACCGTCACCGACCAGATCACCTTCCTCGGCGAAACCAACCTCGCGAACCTCGACGCCGTGAAGAAGCTGGCGGAGATGGGCAAGAAACACGTCTACGCCCACTTCGGGACCAAGCTCGCGCTCGGCCGGATCCTGCCCGGCGTCCAGGTCGACGTCCTCGGTCCGCCGACGCTCAAGCAGTCCGCGGCGATCTCGCGCCAGACCGCGACCGACCAAGAAGAGTTCTGGCACCTCGCGGTCCGCGACCTCGCCATCGCCGAAGGCACGGAACCCGGGGACCTGTTCCCGGGCGCGGCGTCGACGCAACCGCGCTCGCAGGAGGCGCGCTGGGTGATCCCCCGGGTCGACCAGATGCGCGGCGAGGAGATGCTGGCGATCGTCCGCAGCCTCGACGGCGTCCTCAACAACACCAGCGTGATCCTGCTCTTCGAAGTCGGCGACCGGCGGCTGGTCTTCCCGGGCGACGCCCAGCTCGAGAACTGGCACTACGCGCTGCGCGAATGCGACGAAGCGGAAAAGATCCGCGAGCGGCTCGCCGACGCCTGCTTCTACAAGGTGGGTCACCACGGCAGCCTCAACGCGACGCCGAAGTCGCTCTGGAACGGGTTCAAGAACCGCGGCCCAAAATCGAACCCCGAGCGGCTGTCGACGATGGTCTCGACGATGTCCGGCAAACACGGCTCGACCGCCCGCGGGACCGAGGTGCCGCGCTCGGTCCTGATCAAAGAGCTGACGAAGTCGAGCGAGCTGAAGAACACGCAGTCGCTGAAGACCCGCGAGCTGTTCTGGAACGACGTCGAGCTCGAGGTCTGAGCGCGCTCAGACGAGGGCGCCGCGCAGCGTCGTCGCCAGGTCGCCCCTGCGGGCCACGGCGACGCCGCCGAGGCCGAGCCACTCGCCGAGCAGCCGCAGCTCGGCGGCCAGCTCCGTGGCGACCTCGCCGGTCTCGACGCCCGGCTCGGCGTAGGCGCCGCGGACCCGCAGCACTCCCTTCTGCCGGTCGCTTTTCAGGTCGACCCGGGCGACCAGGCGGTCGCCGAGCAGGAAGGGGAGGACGTAGTAGCCGTAGACGCGCTTCGGCGCCGGCACGTAGATCTCGATCCGGTACCGGAATCCGAAGATCCGCTCGGTCCGCTCGCGGGCCCAGACCAGCGAGTCGAAGGGGGTGAGGAGCGCCCGCGCCCGCGCTGCCCGGCGCAGCCCGGCGGGCCGCTCGGTCGCGAGGTAGCCGGGCTGGCGCCAGCCCTCGACCCGGACCGGGACGAGGGCGCCGTCCTCGGCCAGCTCGGCGACCCGGGCCTTCGACTCGGAGCGGGGGAGGCGGAAGTAGTCGCCGAGGTCGGCCTCCGTCGCCACCCCCAGCCGCTTCGCGGCGATCAGCAGCAGCTGCCGCTGCGCCTCGTCCTGGGAAGGCGTCGGCGCCTCGGCCACCTGCCGCGGCAGCACCCGCTCCGGCAGGTCGTAGTGGCGCTCGAAGTTGACCCGCCGCGCCGCGCAGACCCGCCCGGCGTAGAACAGGTACTCGAGCGCGGTCTTCTCTTCGCTCCAGCTCCACATCTCGCCCGGAGCACGACGCCGCCCGTTCGGCGCCAGGTCCGCGGCCCGAATCGGCCCCCGCTCCCGGACCACGTCGAGCACGAACTCCAGCAGCTCCGGCTCCTCCGTCCCCACCCGCGCCACGTTTTTCCAAGCCAGCGAGTCGGCCCGCGCCATCCGCCACCGCAGCAACGGCTGCAGCTCGACCGGCAGCAGCGACGCTTCGTGCCCCCAGTACTCGATCAGGTCCCGCGACCGGGCCCGCCGCGCCGTCCCACCGCCGTTCTCATGCCAAGCGAGCCGATCGAGCGCGTCCCGCGGATACGCCCCCAGCCGCGAGAACACCGGCACGTAGTGAGAGCGGCAGAAGACGTTGACCGAGTCCAGCTGCAGCAGCCCGACGTCATCGATTGCGCGTCGCAGATGCCTCGCGTCCACCCGCCCGGTAGGCCGCGGTCGACCAAACCCCTGCGCGGCGACCGCGAGCCGCCGAGCCTCGGCGGCGCTGACGTCGAAGTGGGGGCGGGGCGGCATCGGGCGATTCTCCTGGAGACGACGGAGATGGAGGCGCGAGACGCGGGCGACCGCTTGCTGACATCTTTTTTATACATTGGATCTGCGTTCAGCAATTCGGCCAGGGGGACCTTTGAGGATTCGTTTGCGGTTGGGCGCTCGTCCGCGTCGCACGCTGTTGAGATCTATGAGTCGCTTGCGGGTGGTAGCCGCCTTTGCGGTGGTCCTCGCAGCTAGCGCCGCGGTTCCGGTCCTTGCCGCCGAATCGTCCGAGAGCGTTGCGGCGCCGGCCCCGCGGGCGCCCGCGGATTTCGACCCCTCCAAGCTCCCCGGGCCCGAGGAAAATCCCGGGCGGCAATTGTTCCTAATCACCAGATTCGCTGGGGTTGGGGGAGATAGCGGCGCCCCCGTGTGGAGCCTAGGCTTCAGAGATCGATCGGCTTGTTGAGCGGTGGCCCGAACATCCCGGGAAAAGTCAAGGATTGGGTTACCCCGCTGCTCTTGCCGAGGGGTCATGATTCCGAGAAGGTGTCAGGAATACTGCATGCACCAGGGATGGGGTCTCTTCAACTGGCCGTTCCAGGGTCATAAGTGGTGGTAGCTGCATGAGAACGCAAGCAGAAGGAATTCGAACCAGTGTGTCCTCAATTGCTGTTGCCATAGTGGGATTGATATGGATGAGCGGATGTGCGGCAACTGCCCCAGAGCACGACGCAGGTTCGGGACGGTCAGTTGGTAAGCCAACGGCCAATGCGATAGAAGGCGCAGGAGTTGTCAAGCCGATCCGTTGGGGTGTGATGAGCCTCATGGGTGAAAGGGTCAGGATTGGAGCTCTAGTCCCCTATTGTGAAGACGGGAGGCAAAGGCCACAGATTGAGCGAATCGAGCATCGCCGCCGTGAATCCCGGCTCGTCCTGACGATGTTTGTAAGGTTCTTTAATAGGTCAACTTCGGGGTCCGGGGGATGCATGTTTTTGCAGGTCGGCGTATCCCGCTGGGTTAGAGTGGGTGCGCCGGCGGGAGAGTTCGATCTCTATGACGGAAGCACCTCTCCGCCAAGTCGTAGGCGCGTGTATCAACGCTGATATAGGCGGGGAGATGAACCGGAAACTGCAGCGACTTGCAACTGCGTTCACCGTGTTAGCGTGCGGCGGCTGGACCCTCGGCCCGCTGCCGGCGGCCGAGGGTGCCGAGTTCATTTGCGGGGATCGTGTTCTCACGGACTACGCGCAGCCCCTCGACGGATTGCCCGCCAACCGACTTCCCGGCGAGAGCTTGTCCTTCGCTCCTCGAGGCGTGGAACTGAGGGCGGGACGGTCGGTCGTCGTGGACGGGGAACCGATCGCCTATACCCTCGCGCTCAACCGCCCGGATTTTGGGAACGGCCCTCGGCCTGCCGAGCTCGATTGGGCGCTCGCCTTGAGGCTCGATGCCATTGATCGTCGAGGGCGGCCAACGGCCGAGGCCGAGCGGAGGCGTTGGCGAATAGGGAATCTCAGCAGTTCAGAACTCCAGTATGAGCTTCAAGCGGATCCGGGTCTCTACCGCATCTCAGTAAGGATCCGAAAACTCGGCGGTCCGGTGCTTGCCCGCTATCGGCAGTTCGTCCGGATATTGCCCTTGCGATGGGATCTGAGCGTCTCGATCCGCGGTGGCGGGAGCTTCCGACCCGGTGACACCGTGGCGGCCCGAATCGAGAACCGCGGGACGCACGCGGTCGTGCTGCCCACGGGATCAGGTCTCAAGCTTGAACGACTCGAGGGTGGGACGTGGACCGCAATCGTGCCCGAGCAGTCTCCCAGCGCGATGTTCGAAGACCCCAGATTCCTCGCCGGTGGCCGAGCGTCGGGGTGTTCGTTCCTTGTGATCCCGCCCGACTCCACCCCCGGTCAATTCCGATTCAGTGTCGACTGGCAGATCGGTGCGGGCAAGCCCCGCGCCGTATTCAGGTCGTTCTTCGTCTCGTAGTCGCCGGAGCCGAGAGCCGGTGCCAGATCAGCAAGGGGTAACGTTGAGTAACTCACCAGAGCAGACAACTTGGGCAACGCGGATCCCGCTGGTATTCCTCGCTCTTGCAGTAGCCGTGCTTCTTTCCGGCTGGATCACGAGTTCCGCGCGAGCCGCCATCTACTGGGTGAACTTCGACGGGATCGGGCGGGCGAACCTCGACGGGAGCAACGCCGAACCGGTTTAGGAGGGGGCAATGAGCAAAGAGATCCGACTGCTATCAGTAACTCCCGTTGCGGTGGTTCTCGTTCTAGCGATAGCCGTGGAGTTCGCTTCAGGGATAGGTCGAGAGGGGATCACCTCGGACGACCGCTATCGGGGGCGAGAGGCGGTTCGAGAAGGTTTCCATCCAAGGTACTACTGGGAGAAGACATCGAAGCCGATGCAGTGGGTTCTCGCTCGCCCGCCAGTTGGGGGTCGAATAGAGATTGCCGCTTCTCCCAGGATCTGCATAGGGCGGCCCAGGCCGAAATTCGGCTCTATACGGATTGAGGGCTCCCGGCGCGCAGTCGTTGTCACCGCGGAAGTGAGCACGTACCGCCATCCAGCGAAGTTTGAAACCTGCATGGGAGTAGGAGGGGGAATTTCCAAGGAACTAACCTTGCCTAGCCCCGTAGGGCATCGTGTGCTCTATGACGGCAGTGTGGATCCACCGTCTCGACGTTGGCCATGGCGTCCTCCTCGCTGATTACTTCGTGGAGGGCGCGGTCCAGGTCTCTCACGGCGCCACAGCTTGGTCTGCGATGGTGCGTAGGTGCGCACAAGCCTCGTATCGCCGCGGTTCACACGCGCGAAACCAGGAAGGCTGTCGCGATCACTGTGGTTCGGGTCTCCTGTCGGACTCCTTCAAAGTATGAAGTCTGTCCGAGTCTCGAAGTCGGCCGCGAAGAGACGATAAGACTCGCGACAAGCCTCGGGTCAAGGCCCATATTCGACGGGAGCACCAGGCCGCCGACTCAGAGATGGCCGTCCGAAGCTCATAATTGACGGCACCAGAGCAGACAACTTGGGCAACGCGGATCCCGCTGGTATTCCTCGCTCTTGCAGTAGCCGTGCTTCTTTCCGGCTGGATCACGAGTTCCGCGCGAGCCGCCATCTACTGGGTGAACTTCGACGGGATCGGGAGGGCGAACCTCGACGGGAGCAACGCCGAACCGACTTTCCTCTCGGGGCATGAACGCCACTTCATGGCCTGCAGCGTCGCCGTCAGCGACAAGCACATCTACTGGGGTGACTACCAGAACAATTTGATCGGGCGCGCGAATCTCGACGGGACGGAACAGGTCGCATTCGTCAATAACGTGACCGAACCGTGCGCGCTTGCATTGGATGGGGAGCATCTATTCTGGATCAGTCGGAGCTCCCAGTCCGTCGGCCGGGTCAACCTCGACGGAACGGAACCCATACCGCAGCTGATCCAGGGTCAGGAATGGGAACGGCTCTGTGGTCTGGCAGTCAGCGGCGGATACGTCTACTACTCGTCGAGCTACTACGACAGGATCGGACGGGCGACAAGGGACGGGAAAGCGGTCGAACCGGAATTCATCGGTAAGGCCCGCAGCGCCTGCGGGTTGGCGATCAGCGGGAGCCAGATCTTTTGGGCTAGCTACGAGGGCAGCATCGGCAGAGCCAATCTCGACGGATCGGAATTCCAGCCCGCGCTGATCAGCGGCCTGGACGACGCCTGCGCGGTCGCTGCCAATAGCTCCCAGATCTTCTTCGCCGAATACATGAGCACTACCGGGCTCGGCGTCAGCAGCGCCAATCTCGATGGCACGTCTTTGCGCAGAGGGTTCATACCCGGAACGCTCCAGCAGTGTTCCGTCGCGGTGGATTCGGTCCAGGTCCCAGCGATTACGCCACCACCGCCGCGGCCGATCCGCTGCGAGGTGGCGAACGTCAGAAGGAACCTGCGGACGGGGGTCGCGTTCGTCCTGGTGTACACGGAGGGCGGGAGCAAGCTCGCCGTTACGAACAGGAGCCTGCGGTCACGCGACCTCAGGGAACAGCAACCGTGGAACTTCAGTCGACTCCTGAAAGTGTGGCCGGGTGGCAAGGGGAGGACCGGAAGGCGCCTGCGCCAGCGACTGCGCCGGACCGGCCGAGCCGAGCTCAAGCTGCACATCGACTGCGCCACCGCCGACCCGACGCTCGTCTCCAGCTCGACCGAAGTGCCGCTCACCCTGCGGCAGACCCGGAAGCCACTTCTGAGGCGCCACCACTCGAGGACCCGCCACCGAGATGCGGTGCTGGGCGGAAGCCCGTAGCCCCTAATCAGAAGCTGGGGCTGCGCTTCATCTGCTTGCGCTCCTCCGGGTGCGCGCCGCCCTTCTTCTCGAGCGTCTCGCATGCCTCGGCGATGTCGTTGGCGAGGCGGTCGACCTGGGCGCGGCTGAGGGTCTCCTTGACCAGGGCGCGCATGATCTTCACGTCTTCGGCTTCGGGGGGCATCGTGTAGGCGGGGAGCATCCAGCCGCGCTCGGCGGAGAGCTGCCAGGAGACGTCGAACTCGTCGTAGTTCTTACCCTCGCGGAGCTTGAAGGCGACCAGCGGCAGCTGCTCCTTGTCGGCCCCGATCAGCTCGAAGTTGCCGTTTTCCTCGAGCTTCGCGGCAAGCGCCTTGGCGTTCTGCTCCATCGCCCGCATCACGTGCGCGTAGCCCTCGCGGCCGAGGCGGACGAAGTTGTAGTACTGGGCCAGCACCATCGAGGCGCCGGTGGAGAAGTTGAGGGTGAAGGTGGCGTCGGTCTTGCCCAGGTAGTTCTCGTAGAAGACGAGGTCTTTGGCGAGGTCCGCTTCCTCGCGGAAGACGAGCCAGCCGATCCCCGGGTAGACGAGCCCGAACTTGTGCCCGGAGACGTTGATCGAGCGCACCTGCTCGAGCCGGAAGTCCCACTCGGAGTCCGGGTAGAGGAAGGGCCAGACGAAGCCGCCGCTGGCGGCGTCGACGTGCATCGGCACGTCCAGCCCCTTCTCGCTCTTGAGGTCGAGGAGGAGCTTGTTGATGCCCACGATGTCGTCGGCGTGGCCGGTGAAGGTGGTGCCGAGCACGGCGGCGACGCCGATCGTGTTCTCGTCGATGTGGGGCTCGACGTCCTCGGGCCCGATCACGTACTTGTCTTCCTGCAGGCGGACGATCCGCGGTTCGACGTCGAAGTAGCGGCAGAACTTTTCCCAGACCACGTGCACGTCGCCGCCGAAGACGAGGTTCGGCTTGTCGACCGACTGGCCGGCCGCTTCGCGCCGCTCCTTCCATTTCCACTTCAGAGAGAGGGCGCCGAGCATGATCGCCTCGGAGGAGCCCTGGGTGCGGCAGCCGGTCGTCTCCCCCGGCGCGTTGTAGAGGTCGGCGAGCATCCGCACGCAGCGCTGCTCGATCTCGGCCGAGATCGGGTACTCGGCGTGGTCGATGAAGTTCCGGTACAGGTTCTCGGCGATCAGCCGCTGCGCCTCCGGCTCCATCCAGGTGGTGACGAAGGTGGCGAGGTTGCGCCAGGGGTCGCCCTCGAGGACCAGTTCCTCGTCGACCAGCCGCATCGCGTCCAGCGACGGCATCCCGTTGACGGGGAACTCCTTGGACGGAGCGTCTTCGGTGAGGAAGCGATTCCCGTAGAGGGTCGCCTCCTGCTCGGGGGTGAGATGGTCCGTCATCTGGCGCTCCAGTCGTTTGGGGCTTGGCTGGGCGCGAGCCTAGCCGACGGGCGGCGCGTCGGAATCACCGGTGCCGGCGCCGATTTTGACAACGATGTGCGGTGTGGTACGAATACCTAATCTTAGGTACGAGAGGGGCATTCAACGGCTGGAACGGGTGGCGCGGAGCGCTGCTGACCGCGGCGTTCTGCGCCATCCTCTTCGCCCTCGCGGCGGCTCCCTCGGTGGCCGGGGCGTTCGAAGCGCGCGGCAGCGTCGAGCAGGTCTACGCGACGGGGCTGCCGCCGGGGGCGCCGGTGTACCTGCGTGACGGCTCCGAACAGGAGGTCGCGACGAAGAGCGCCAACGACCTCGGCGGGGTGCTGTTCCGCGACGTCGCGCCGGGGGCCGGCTACCGGGTCGTCTCCGGGACGGCGGAATCGCCGCCGCTCCAGGTCCTCACCACCCAGTCGGCGCCCTCCGACACCGGCGTCTACAACCAGTCGATCCCGGCCAGCGGCTACGGGTACCTGACCACCCGCGACGGGACCAAGCTGGCGATCGACGTCCACCCGCCCCAGGACGTCCTGAAAATCCTCCCCGGGGTCGAGCTGCCGCCGCTGCCGAGCGGGCCGACGCCGACGCTGATCGAGTACTCCGGCTACGGCTACGCCGATCCGGCCGGCCCCGAGAGCGGCATCTCGATAATCGCCAACCTCATGGGGTTCACGGTCGTCGACGTGAACATGCGGGGGACCGGCTGCTCGGGCGGCGCCTTCGACTTCTTCGAGCCGCTGCAGGGGCTCGACGGCTACGACGTCGTCGAGACGATCTCCCGCCAGCCCTGGGTGCTGCACGACAAGGCCGGGATGATGGGGATCTCCTACGGCGGCATCAGCCAGCTCTTCACCGCCGCCACCCGGCCGCCGAGCCTGGCCGCGATCTCGCCGCTCTCGGTGATCGACAACACCCAGACGACGCTCTACCCGGGCGGTATCCTCAACACCGGCTTCGCGCTCGAATGGGCCAAGGACCGGGTCCACGACGCCGAAGCGGCCTCGCCGACCAGCGGGCAGGCCTGGGCCTACAAACGGATCCAGGAAGGCGACGCGACCTGCGCCGGCAACCAGGCCCTGCACCCCGAGGCGGTCGACCTGCTCAACAAGGTCGAGGAAAACGACCACTACGTGCCCGAGGTCGCCGACCCGCTGGCTCCGGTCACCTTCGTCGACAAGATCGACGTGCCGACCTTCATGGCCTGCCAGTGGACCGACGAGCAGACCGGCGGCCACTGCCCGACCCTGGCCAGCCGCTTCACCGGCACCGACCGCAAGTGGTTCACCTTCACCAACGGCACCCACATCGACTCGCTCGACCCGGCGACGTTCAACCGATGGTTCGACTTCCTGCAGATCTACGTCGCCAAACGGCCGCCGTTGCTGGCCTCGGTCGCGGTGCGCGCCGCGGCGCCACTGGTCTTCCAGGAAGCGATGGGGATCCCCGGCCTGACCCTGCCGCTCGACCCGATCCAGCTGCTGCCGACCCTGGGGCTGGCCCGCCGCGCCTTCGAGAACCAGAAGCCGATCCGGGTGCTGTTCGACAACGGCGCCGGCGGCCTGCTCGGGGCGGGGCGGCCCTATCCCGGCTTCGAGAAGTCCTTCGACGCCCTGCCGGTGCCCGGGACGGTCGCGAAAGCCTGGTACCTCTCGCCGGGCGGCGCTCTCGGCAATAGCGCGCCGGCGGCCGCGGCGGCGGATGGGTTCACCTGGGACGCCGACTCGGTGCCGAAAACCGACTTCACCGGCAACACCTCCTCCGGCGAAGGCGGCCTCTGGACCGCGCTGCCGAAATACGACTGGGCCCAGAACCCGCCGGGGAGCGCCGTCTCCTATCTGACCGCGCCGCTGGCGGCGAACACGACCGTGGTCGGTGCCGGTGCCGTCAACGTCTGGGTCCGCTCCTCCGCCCCCAACGCCGATCTGCAGGCGACGATCAGCGAGGTCCGTCCCGACGGCAAGGAGACCTTCGTCCAGAACGGCTGGGTGCGCGGCAGCCTGCGCGCCCTCGACCCCGCCAAGAGCACCCCGCTGGAGCCGGTCCTGAGCCTCCGCGAGTCCGACGAGGCGCCGCTCCCGTCCGACAGCTTCGCCCCGCTGACGATCCCGCTCTACTACGAGGGCCACGCCTACCGCGCCGGCTCCCGGATCCGGGTGACGATCGCCGCCCCCGGCGGCACCCAGCCGATCTGGGCCTTCGACCGGGCCGAGCCCGAAGGCACCGCCGAGGTCGCGATCGCCTACGGCGGCGACACCCCCTCGCACCTGCTGCTCCCCGTTGTGCCGGGAGTGAGCGTCCCAACCTCCCTGCCGCCCTGTCCCGGCCTGCGCGGCCAACCCTGCCGCGACTACCAGCCGTTCGCCAACCAGCCGGCCTCCTAGCTCCCCCCACGCGTTCGCCCTGTGCACCTATGAGGGACACAGGGGCGAACGCGTGTCTTGGTTCCTTCAGGTGCCGCGCGGGTGCGGCGCGTGGCCGCCCAGGTGGAGGCTCTCGACCAGCCTCGGGATCGCGATCAGGCCGCAGACGCCGACCACCACGTAGACGACGTCGGTGAGGGTCCCGCCGCCGAAGACGTCGGAGACCACGTTCGTATCGAACAGCCCGACCATCCCCCAGTTGAGGGCGCCGAGTATCAGCACCAGCAGGACAACCGGCTCGAGTCGTTTGATCATCTCCATCGCTCTCCTCCTAGGAGATAGTGCGGATAGTGACGATCCATTTACCCTGTGCGGGTCCGCCGGTTACGCCTCGTCCGCGGGGCGGCCCAGCTACCGTCCCCGCTGGTGCCCGACTACGGACACGAGCTCGAGTTCGGCGTCTTCCCGACCCCGTTGGCGGAGCGGTCGGCGGTCGTGGTGCGGCTGGCGGAGCTGGCCGAGGAGGCGGGACTGGACCTGGTCAGCTTCCAGGATCATCCGTACCAGTCGCGCTTCCTCGACACCTGGACGTTGTTGAGCTTCGTCGCCGCGAAGACGAGCCGGGTGAGGCTGGCGCCGAACGTCCTCAACCTGCCGCTGCGGCCGCCGGCGGTGGTGGCGCGGGCGGCGGCGAGCCTCGACCTGTTGAGCGGCGGCCGGGTCGAGCTGGGACTCGGTGCCGGCGCCTTCTGGGACGCGATCGAGGCGATGGGAGGGAGGCGCCTCTCGCCGGGGCGGAGCGTCGAGGCGCTGGAGGAGGCGATCGCGGTGATGCGCGAGCTCTGGGACGTCGAGCAGCGCGGCGGGGTGCGGCGCGAGGGCGAGCACTACCCGCTGCGAGGCGCCGCCCGCGGGCCGGCGCCGGCGCACCGGATCGGCTTCTGGATCGGCGCCTACAAGCCGCGGATGCTGCGCCTGACCGGGCGGCTCGGCGACGGCTGGCTGCCCAGCGTCCCGTACCTGGCCGCTACGGACCTTCCCGCCGCCAACGCGACGATCGACGGGGCGGCCACGGCGGCGGGTCGCGAGCCGGCGGCGGTGCGGCGGCTGCTCAACGTCAGCGGCGCCTACTCGGACGGGTCGCCCGGGCCGCTCGACGGCCCTGTCTCGCGGCAGGTCGAGGAGCTGGCGCGGCTGGCGCTCGAGGAGGGCATCGGGACCTTCATCGCCGCCGTCGACGATCCCGGCCAGATCGAGGAATTCGCCCGCGAGATCGCGCCGGCGGTCCGCGAGGCGGTCGCGAGCGGGCGGGCGAAGGCGCCGGCAGAGCGCGAGCGGTCGGTCGCGGTGGGGAGCGGCGAGGAGCCGGGCGCGGCTTCGCCCGCGAGCGCCTCCGCGGAGAGCGCCTCGGCCGACGCCGCCGGCCGGACCCAGTACGAGCGGCTCGGCGTCACCCCGACGCCCGACGACGGCAAGCGCCTGACCGCGCCGGCCTGGGACGAGTCGACGCGGCCGCACCGGCAGCCGAGCGGCCCCGACGTCACCTACACCGGGCAGGGCCGCGAGGTCGGCCAGCACCTTGTCGACGTCCACGACATGCTGCGCCGCGAGCTGGCCGAGCTGCGCGACGTGGTCGGCCAGGTCCGCGACGGCCGCCTCAGCGCCGGCGACGCCCGCTCGGCCCTGAACGAGATGGCGCTGCGCCAGAACGACTGGACCCTGGGTGCCTTCTGCAGCCGCTACTGCCGCGTCGTCGCCCAGCACCACTCGCTCGAGGACGACTCGATCTTCCCGCACCTGCGCCGCCAGGACGGCGACCTCGAGCCGGTGATCGACCGGCTCGCCGAGGAGCACCTGGTCATCCACGACGCGATCGAGGCCGTCGACAAGGCGCTCGTCGAGCACATGAACCACCCCGACGACTCCGCTCCCCTGCAGGAGGCGATCGACCGCCTCACCGACACCCTGCTCTCGCACCTCTCCTACGAGGAGGTCGAGCTGGTCGAGCCGCTCGCCCGGCTCGGCTTCTACCCGGGCCAGCTCTGAGCTAAGGGATTCAGTTCCAAAGACCGAATAGAGCGGGATGAGAAAACACCCGGCGCGTAGCGCCTTCCGCGGGCGCCTGGCGCCGGCACTGATCGGTCTGGCCCTCCTCGCTCTCGCCGTTCCGGCGGGGGCTGCCGCCTCAGCGCCCTCTGTCCTCACCTTCAAGACGATGCAGGTCGGCATGCCGGGCAACCCGGCGGTCGGGATCGTTCCGTTCACCGACGCGATCTACCCGGAATGCGCGGCGGCGCCGCAGCCGGAAAAACCGCAGGACCCCTCCTGCATGATGGTCGGCGCGGTCGGCTACGGCTACGGCATCGGCCAGCTGGAGGTGACGGTCGGCCAGTGGGTGAAGTTCCTCAACACGGTCGACCCGCTCGGCCGCGACCGCCACGGCCTCTACAGCGAAACCGAGAGCGGCGACGCCTGGCCCCGCTTCGGCCAGCTCAACTACTCCGCTGGCGCCCGGCCCGGCCGCCACTACTCGCCGGCGGCGCCGGAATGGGTCGACAAGCCCTACGGGTTCGCCGACTTCAAGCGCTCCGCCCGCTTCGTCAACTCGCTCTACAACGGCAAGCTGCTCGCCAAGCGGAAGGGCACCGAAGGCCCCTACAGCTACGTCAGCTACCGGGTCCGCCTCTCGCGCCAGACCGAGCGGGGGATGTACGACCTGCGCCGGCCGCGGACGACCCGCACGGCCAAGACCGGCTTCGTCGTCCCCAGCCAGAACGAGTGGATCAAGTCCGCCTACTACGACCCCAGCGGCGGCGGCACCTACTCCTACTGGAAGTACCCGACCAACCCCGGCGCCTTCGGCGACGAAAACAAGTCGGCGCCGAAGCAGGCGACCCTGGACGCCAAGGGCAACGTCCTCAACGCCTCCAGCTCGCAGCCGCTGGCGATCTTCCACACCCCGAAGACCGAACCGCCGACCTGGTGCCCCTCGAACCAGACGGCGCAGGACTGCGCCACCGTCAACCCCTTCGGCTTCTCGATCGAAAAATACGAAGCCGCCTACGCGGGCAGTCTCGGCACCGTCGGCCAGGCGGAAACCCGCGGCCCCTGGGGCACCCTCGACCAGGGCGGCAACGTGGTCGAGTGGACCGACACGATCACCCCGCCCCCGTTCGGCAAGAAGGGTCCGCGCGTCTGGCGGCGCCTGCACGGCGGCATCGCCAACGCCCCCGTCTACCAGCTCTGGCTCTCGGCGGTCGGCCTGCAGCCGCAGGAAAACACCTTCTTCACGGCGACCTACCCCTCGCTCGGCATCCGGGTCGGCGTGGTCGGCGACCTGAAGATCGGAAAGGGCGGACCTACCGGGAAGCGGTAGCGCGAGCCCGCGGCGCGGCGGCCGGCCTCGGTGCCGGTCGTCGCCGTCGCGGGGCAGCAGCGACGCTCGTCTCCCGCTCCCAGGCGAGCTCCTGGATCGCGGCGCGGGCGACGTGGGACATCGCCGCGACGATCAGGAAGAAGAGGGCGCTGTCGGGGGAGCCGAAGAGGACGGCGAGCAGGGTGACGGCCAGCATCGCGTAGAAGAACCGCGTCAGCGGGGCGATCAGGTGGGTCAGCCGGTTGGGGTCGAGGGACCGCATGAGAGGACGTTCGACGGCGGGACCCCGGTCCCTGCCGCCGCGCGCCTAGCGCTCGCAGCCGCGGATGGAGTCGTGGCCCTGGCCGCCGCGGCAGCGGTCGATGCCGCGCCCGCCCCGCAGCCGATCGGCGCCGCGCCCGCCCTTCAGCGTGTCGTTGCCACGGGAGCCGCGGAGGACATCGGGACCGCCCTGGCCGAGGACGCGGTCGCGACCCGGGCCGGCGAATACCCGGTCCGCCGCGGTCCCGGCGCGGACGCGGTCGCTTCCGACCCCGGCGCAGACCAGGTCGCGCCCCGCCCGCGAGAGGATCCGGTCGCTGCCGCCGAGGGCGACGATCACGTCGGGGCCGGAGGTGCCGAAGAGGATGTCGTCGCCGGGGCTGCCGCTGACGGTCGCCGGCCGGCCCCGGCAGGTGGGGGCGGCGAGCACGGTGGTCGCGGCGACCGCGCGGTTGTCGCCGCGGGACCGGTCGCGCTGGTCGGCCCGGACGTTCACGTGGCTACGGACAGTGCCGGTGCGGCGCGGCGTGACGACGATCGTGATCGTCGCCTGGGTGCCCCCGTAGTTGACGCCGACGGGATTCAGGGTGCCGAGCGGGCAGATCAGCTTGCCGGCCTGGGTGGCGCAGGCACTGGGCGGGCCGGTCACCGAGACCAGGCCGACGCTGCTCGGCAGTCGGACCACCACGGTGACCCCGGTGGCCGGATCGGGGCCGCGGTTCTCGACCCCGATCGTGTAGGTCAGCTGCCCGTTCAACGCCACCGGGTCGGGGCTGTCGGACATGACGATCCGCAGGTCCGAGGAGCCCGGGCGCGCCGCGGAGCCCGCCCCGGCCAGCACCAGCCCGGCGACCAGCGCGGCACCGAGCAGGCAAAGCAGACATCCCTTCCTGGTTCCCACGACGTATGGCTACCCGGATCTCCGGATTCGAGCGGCGTGTGTCAGATAGACGACACCAGAGCGTCGGTCTGCCCTGGTCTGTCCGAGCGCGGTCGTCCTTTGTCCCGGATAGCGAGACAAAAGACGACCGCACTCCGATCGAAGGCGACGATCACCGCGAAGCCGTGCGCCTGCACGTCGGCTTGCGAGGCTTGCGCGCCGGCGCCCCCGTACCCACTATTGGCGGATGCGTCCGATTCGAGCGATCGGCGCATTGGCGCTCGTTGCCGTCCTGCTCGCCGTCCCCGCGAGCGCCGCTGCGTCTCCCGCCAGGGTTGCCGCCCTGCAGTCGGCCCTGCAGGGGCTGCACCTCTACGACGGCTTCGTGGACGGGATCGCCGGCCCGCTGACCCGGCACGGCGTCCTCTCCCTGCAGCGCCGCCGCGGCCTCGCCGTCGACGGCGTTTTCGGCCCGCGGACCCGGCGGGCGCTCGGCTGGCGTGGCCGTCCCGGCCTGGGCAGCCGGCCGATGCGGCAGGGCAACCGCGGTTGGGACGTGGCGGCCCTGCAGTTCCTCCTCCAGCGGGCGGGCCACGGCCCTGGCCGCGCCGACGGCGTCTTCGGGCCGCTGACCCGCGGCGCGGTGCTGCGCGCCCAGCGCGCCGCCGGGGTCGCGGTCGACGGGATCGCCGGCCCGGTGACGATCCGCTCCCTGCGCGGTGGCGGTTCGCCCACGACGGTCAGCAACCCGACCGGACCGGTCCGCTTCCTGCGGCCGGTCGCCGGCCCGATCGGCGATGGCTTCGGGGCGCCCCGCAGCGACCACGTCCACCAAGGGCTCGACTTCCCGGTCCCCTACGGGACCCGGGTCGGCGCCGCCGGCGTCGGCACGACGATCTTCGCCGGCTACAACTACGGCGGCTTCGGCAACCTGGTCGTGATCCAGCACCGGCTCGGATACACCAGCTGGTACGCCCACCTCTCCTCGATCACCACCTGGGTCGGCGAGGAAGTCGTCGGCGGCACCCGGATCGGCTACGTCGGCTCGACCGGGGCCTCTACCGGACCGCACCTCCATTTCGAGGTGCGTCGCTACGACACCCCCGTCGACCCGGCCCCGCTGCTGCTCTCGGGTTGGTTGACGCAGCGCATGGCGGCCGGGTACTGCGTGACCCCCGGCGGGCTCGCCGCCGAGTGCGAGGGCGCCCGGCCGGAGCAGCGCAAGCCGCCCCGCGGCAGCGACTGGATCGCCCGCGAGCGTCTCTGCGCGCCGCGCTAGGCGGACTGGCGCGACGCCGACTCGCGCGTCAGCGCCGCGACGTCGACCGCCATCGTGCCGCCGGTGATCGCCAGCGCCTGGAGGGCGGTGATGCCGGTCAGCAGTGCGCCGTTTGCCCGCCCTTCCCCGGGGTAGTCGCCAGGGAAGGCGACAAAAGAGAGGTCCGAGATGGCCAAATGCGAGGTTTGCGGCAACGACTACGACAAGCCGCTGAAGATCGAGGCGGCCGGCGCCCAGCACGTGTTCGACTCTTTCGAGTGCGCGATCCACAAGCTGGCGCCGCGCTGTGAGCACTGCGGCTGCTCGGTGATCGGCCACGGCACCGAGGCGGACGGTCACTTCTTCTGCTGCGCGCACTGCGCCAGCGAGCACGGCTTCAGCCAGCTCGCCGACCGGGTCGACGCCCCGGCAGGCGCCTGAGCGGACGGGGCGCTCCCGGCTGGCCTATTCGTTGTGTTCTTCGAAGTCGTGGGCATTGAGCCCGAACCGCACCGCCCGCTCGAAGATGCCGTCGGAAATCCTTTCCGCCGTGTCCCGCGAGTGTTCGGGCCCCACCGAGAGGCCCAGGGCCGCGTCCGCCACCCGCCGAACGAACGGGAGCATGCGCTGCCCCAGGAAGCGAGGGGCGAACCCCACCTCGGCGGCGAGCTTCGCCCAGGCCGAGTTGTCCACCTCCTCGAGGTGAGTCGCGCTGGCAATCGACATCGCCAGCCGGGTGGTCAGCTCGCCGTAGACCGCGGTCGAGAGCAGGTCGTAGAAGGGCGCCAGGCTCGGGGCGGGGGAGTCGTAGAGCAGCGAGTGGTTCTTCCCGTGGGCATCGCAGTTGCCGATCAGGATGTTGAAGACGAGCGCCAGCCAGAGCTGCTGGCGGTCCCGCGCCGGCGCCACCGACACCTCGTCGATCAAGCGCATCGACTCGCGCACGCCCGGACCGCCTTCGTGCTGGTACTTCTCCACGTACAGCTTGCCCAGCGCCTGGCAGAAGTCCTCCTGGTGCAGGCGGCGGATCGGGTCTTGGGTGAGGTCGCGGTCGTAGCGGCTGACGATCAGGTACGGCAGTCCCGAAATCGTCTCGGCGCGCCGCACCTGGGCGACGTTGAGGCCGACCTCCTCGGCGAGGCGCATGCAGAAGAACTCGTTCGCGACCAGGCCGGGGAAGCGCTCGGGCTCTGGCTTGAGGATGTGCGTGGTGGGGTGGGCCGAGCCGTGGGGTAGCGCAAAGGCTCCGTCCACCTCGATCGCCGGCAGCTTGCTCTGCGCTCCGGCCAGGGACATCCGCACCTCACCCTTGTCGTCGATTCCGAGCGGGCGCAGCGGCAGTCCCCTCAGCAGCTCGTCGAGCCGCTCCGGCGAGAGGGTCTCGAGCTCGTCCGGCTCGGGCTCGTCTCCCTCCTGGCCGATCGGCAGGAGGGTGACCGCGCCGGCCACGTCGCCGCCGAAGCGCTCCAGCAGCTTGTAGTCGTTGGCGGCCGAGATCCCGGTTGCCAGCGCGACTTGGGCGCGGACGTCCTCCTCGGGCAGGAGGTTCCCGAAGAAGGCCAGGCAGTCCCGGTGGGGGTAGGCCTCGGTCCGGAGCGGCATGTTGACCGAGAGCGGCATCCCCCTGGCCTCCAGGTAGGCGTCGTCGTAGCGGAACTGGAGGTTGCCGTTGTCCTTGCGGAGCAGCTCCCCGGCGCGCTCGCCGTTCAGGCGGACCTCAAGCGTGGGCGTCGCCACGCGCCTCGACCCCGACGTTCAGTCCCACCGCCCGGGCGGCATTCAGTGCGATCCCGAGCTGGACAGTCTCCTTGCCTCTCTCGAGCTGGCCGATCACCCGGCGGTTGACCCCGATCGCGAGGGCGAGGTCGTCCTGGGTCAGCTTCAACTCACCGCGGCGCTCGCGGATGGCGGTTCCCAGGAGGGTGGGGGAGTTGGTGATCCTCATCTCGCCGAGTCTAGAGCCCGGATGCGACCGTTCGATCCCATTTCGGCCCGTTGGGACCGATTTCCCATATATGAGACCGATCGATCCCACATCGCCTCTTCTTAGCCGGAATCCGGCTAAATGTGACCGATCGGTCTCGGACCCCGCTCGGCGGCGACGATCTCGAGCAGGATCGCCGGCACGTACTCGCGTTGCTCGGGAGGGAGGGCGGCGACGCGGAGGCCGAACTCGTCCTCGAGTTCCTGGGTCGGCTTGGCCCGATACTCGGCGATCATCCACTCCAGCTCGGCGCGCACATGCGCTTTGTCCTCGCTCGTCAGGGCCATCCGTGCGAGGGTATCGGCCAGGCATGGATCGCAGGCGGTGGCTGATCGGGAGCGGGGTGGCGACGGCGGTGCTCTACGCCGCCCTGGTCGTGCTCGAGCGCAAGCTGACCGACGCCGGCGGCGCCTCGATCGTCGGCTTCGAGCTGGCCGGCAGCGAGGGACGGGCGGCGGAGATCGTCGCCGAGTGGGGGGCGAGCGGTCGCGACTACGCGCGCGCCTCGCTCTGGATCGACTACCCGTTCATGCTCGCCTACGGGACGTTCCTCACCATGGCCGCACTCGCCACCCGCGACTTCGCCCGCCGGCACGGCCGCGCCGCGCTCGCCGCCGCCGGTGCCGTCGCCCCCTTCGCTGCCGCCGCGACCGCCGGCTTCGACGCGGTCGAGGACGTCTTCCTGCTGCTGGTGCTGGGCGGGCACGGCGGCAGCGCGGGGCCGGCGATCGCCACCGCCGCCGCAAGCGTCAAGTTCCTGCTCCTCGCCCTCACCATCGTCTACCTCGCCTGGGGCTTGGCGAGCCGGCTGCGGCTGCGGCGCGCGGTCGGCGAGGCGGCCTGATGTGGGCGCGGCGGGAGATCCGGCTCGGCGCCCGGCCGCGCGGCTTCCACCTCGTCACCGGCGAGGTCCTCGACGCCCTCCCGGAGCTGGCCGGGATCTCGGTCGGCCTCCTCCATCTGCTGATCCAGCACACCTCGGCCTCGCTGGCTCTCAACGAGAACGCCTCGCCGGACGTCCGCCACGACTTCGAGACCTGGTTCGACCGCGCCGTCCCCGAAGGCGCCGGCTACTGGACCCACACCCTGGAGGGCGAGGACGACATGCCCGCTCATATAAAGGCGGCCCTGCTCGGCCCCTCCCTGACCCTGCCGATCCACGCCGGCCGTCTCGCCCTCGGGACCTGGCAGGGAATCTTTCTCTGCGAGCACCGCGACCGCGGCGGCTCCCGCTCGCTGATCGCGACGGCCTGGGGCGAGGGGAGCGACTCCTCGAACACTTGACGGCTGCGCCGGCGCTCGGGTTAGGATCGAAAGTCGATGCGGGCGGAGGCGACCAGTAGAGCGGGGCGACGGGTATGGGCGACAGGGGCGATCCTGGCCCTTTTGGCGATGCTGTTGGCGCTCCCGTCCGCCGCCGACGCCTACCTGTACTGGGCGACCGGCCCGACCAAAATATCGGTGGGTCGCGCGAATAACGACGGGACGAATATGAAGGCGAGCTTCGTCACCGGCGGGAATAAACCGTTCGGGGTGGCTGTCGACTCCCAGCACGTCTACTGGACCGACAACGTCAACGACGCGATCGGCCGCGCCAACCTCGACGGCACCGCTGTCGACCAGGCGTTCATGGCTGTCGACGCACCGGAATACGTCGTGGTCGATGGACAGTTCATCTACTGGACCGCCAATGCCAACCACACGATCGGCCGCGCCAAACTTGACGGCACGGCCGTCGATCAGAGTTTCATCGTCACGGTGCTGCCGCTCGGAGGGATCGCCATCGACGGCCAGTTCCTCTACTGGGGCAACGGCAACGCCGTCGCTAGGGCGAACATCGACGGCACTGACGTAGACGCGGCCTTCATACCCACCTCCAGCGCGGTCAGGGGAGTCGCCGTGGACTCGGGGCATCTTTACTGGAGTCAGGTAGGCGGGAAGATCGGCCGTGCCAACCGGGACGGGTCCGCTGCCAACCAGAACTTCATCGCCGCCGGGTCCAATATCTGGGGCGTCGCCGTCGACTCTCGGTTCGTCTACTGGAGCGATTACACCGAAGAACGGATTGGCCGTGCAAACCTCGACGGCACGGGCGTCAACCAGTCGTTCATCCCCGGCGTCGCTACTCCGGTGGACCTCGAGGTCGACTCGCTGCCGCACGGGAGCGCAACCGCTATCTCCTGCTCACCGCCCTCGCTGGTGTTGCCGAGCACCTCGACCTGCACGGCAAACGTCGAGGACAAGGGTCCCTTCACGGCCATGCCAGGACCGACCGCGCCGACCGGCACGGTCGACTTCTCCGTCAACAGCGGCAGCTTCGCGCCGGCGCCGAGCTGCGCGCTCGTCCCTACCGGCTCGGGCCGGTCCGCATGCCAGGTCACCTTCACGCCGGCCGGCACCGGCGCGGTGGCGATCGGCGCCAGTTACCAGGGCGACCTTCTCCACGGGCCGAGCAGCGGCCTCGCCGCCCTCACCGTCAATGGGCCGCCGGTCCCAGCGCCGGTGACCGTGGTCCCGCAACCGTCGAACAGGTTCAAGCGGGCGAAACCGATGCTGAAGCCGAAGAAGGGCATCGCGGTCGTGCCGGTCACGGTTCCCGGCCCCGGCAAACTCATCCTCACCGGCAAGAAACTCGTCTTCTGCGCAAAACAGGCGAAAAAAGCGGGGCAGAAAGTCAACCTGCTCGCCCTGCCGAAGAAGGGGCTCAAGGAAACGCTGAAGGAGATCGGCTCGGCCAAAGCCGCCTTCAGGGTGACCTTCATCCCGGTCGGCGGCGAAGCGCGGACCGAGAACGGCTCCGTGACGCTGCGGCTGAAGCAGCAGCAGCGCTAACAGGGATTGACGAAACCGTTGCACCTTCCGGCGGCGGACGCCCCCGCCGGCAACGCGGCATTCCCGATCGCCCCGGATGGGACCGGCTGAAAATTCGACTGAGGAACTTTCCCGTCCCTATGGGGGCCGAAAAGTCCCTCAGTCGATACTGACCGGTGGGTCATCCCCGGCTCCCGTTTCGCGATTCGGAAGCTCGCCGACGACCGAGGGTTTCGCCCGGCCCTCCTAATACGCCTCGCGGCGCAGTCCGTCGAACCGCTCGAAGCGGTCCAGGAACTCGCGGCGGGCGCGGATCGGGTCCCAGGGCTCGATCTCGATCGCCAGCGGCTCGGCGCCGTCCAGCTCCGGCCAGCGCTCGCCGGTCGCGGTCAGCGCCCGGCGCTCGGTTGCCAGCAGCGAGCGGTCGATTGCCTTCACCTCGGGCCCGGTCGGCTCGAGGCCGAAGCGGGCCCGGATCGCCTCCTCGAGTCGGGCCTCGGCACGCCTGTAGGGCGGGCCGAGCTCGCTGCGGTGCTTGAGGGGGTGGGGCAGGTCGACGAGGTAGGCCTCACCGGCGTCGTGGAGCAGAGCCGCCAGCGCCTCGGCGGGCGTACCGCCGCGCTCGAGACAGACGTCGGCGACGATCGCCGAGTGCTGGGCGACCGAGTAGAAGGCCCGGCAGTGACCGCCGAAGCGGCACTGGTTGGCGAGCGCCTGGGCGATGTCGCCGACGTCGATGCTCGCGACGTCCGGGTCGAGCGGGTCGAGCCAGCGCCCCGATGCGGTCTGGATCGCGCTGCCCGCCACTTGCCGAGGATAGGCCCGGAGGCGCCTTCAGCGTAGGCAGGTTTCGCTCCAGCGCCCGGCGCCGATCAGGCGCCGCCCTCGGCCGGCGCCTCGCGGGCCTCCACGTCGATCCGCGGCAGCATCCGCTCCAGCCAGTCGGGGATCCACCAGTTACGGGCGCCGAGCAGCTGCATCACGGCTGGGACCAGGACCATCCGGACCAGGGTCGCGTCGAGGAAGATCGCCGCGGCGAGGCCGATTCCGAAGAGCTTCAGGAAGACTTCGGGGGAGACGACGAAGGCGAGGAAGACGACGACCATGATCGCCGCCGCGGCGGTGATCACCCGGGCCGTCTTGGCGAGGCCGTCGGCGACCGCGCGGCGGGTGTCGCCGTCCTTCAGGTACTCCTCGCGGATCCGCGAGATCAGGAATACCTCGTAGTCCATCGAGAGCCCGAAGAGGATCGCGAACATCATCACCGGCATGAACGGCGCGATCGGCACCTCGTGGTCGATCCCGATCAGTTCGCCGACCGCGCCACCCTGGGCGACCAGGGTCATCACCCCGTAGGCGGCGCTGACCGAGAGCAGGTTCATGATCGCCGCCTTCAGCGAGATCAGCGGCGAGTGGAAGGCGACCAGCAGCAGCAGGAAGGAGAGCCCGACGACGCCGACGATGAACAGCGGCATGCGGTCGGTGATGTATTCGCTCTGGTCCTCGAAGGCGACGGTGATGCCGCCGAGGTAGACCCGGGCGTTGCTGTCCTCGACGGCGCCGGGAACGATCTCGCCGCGGAGGCGTTCGACCAGCTCGGTGGTCGCCTCGGCCTGCGGCGAGGTGGTCGGGATGACGGTGAGGATCGCCGCCGTGCCCTCGCCGTTGTAGCGGGGGGCGGCGACGTAGGCGACACCCCGGTCCGCCCGCAGGTCCTCGGCGAGGGCGGCGACGGCGCCGCGCGCTTCGCGGTCGGGAACTTCGGCGGCGATCACGATCGGGCCGTTGGCGCCGGGCCCGAAGCCCTCGCTGATCAGGTCGTAGGACTGACGGGTCATCGTCTCCGTGGGGTCGTTGCCGGCGTCGGGGAAGCCGAGCCGCATCCCCAGGGCAGGCGCCGCCAGGGCGAGCAGGATCGCCGTCGCCACGATCGCTGCCGTCCAGGGCCGGCGCTGCACGGCATGGCTCCAGCGCGCCGCCGGCGAGTGACCGTCTTCTTCGGGCCGGTCGAGCCGGCGCCCGAGGAAGGGGATCTTCAGCCTGTCGACGCGCGGGCCGAGGTAGGAGAGCAGCGCCGGCAGCAGCGTCACCGAGGCGAGCATCACCACCAGTACCGCCAGCGAGGCCGAGATCGCCACTCCGTACATGTACGGCAGCCCGGTGAGGAAGAGCCCGAGCACGGCGATGACGACGGTGCAGCCGGCGATGATGACGCTGCGCCCGGCCGTCGTCACCGCCTCGACGACCGCGTCGTGGCGGTCCTTGCCGGACTTCAGGGCCGAGCGGAAGCGGGTCAGGACCAGCAGCGCGTAGTCGATCCCGACGCCGATCCCGATCAGCCCGGAGACGGCGAGGGTCCAGTCGGGGACGTCGATCACATTGGCGAGCAGGACGATCAGGCCGCCGCCGGAGATGCCGAGCCCGACCAGCGCGATCACCAGCGGCAGCCCGGCCGCGACCAGGGAGCCGAAGGCGATCAGCAGCACGATCGCCGCCGCCAGCAGGCCGTACATCTCGGCGCTCGCGCCTTCCTGGGCGCGGTAGATCGGGTCGCCGCCGAGCTGGATCTCGAGGCCGCCGGCGCTGTTCGCTTCGGCCGCCTCGACGAGCTTTTCGCCGTCCTCCTTGGTGACCTCCCAGCCGGGGATAGTCAGTGGCAGGGTCGTGGTCGCGATCGTGCCGTCGTCGGAGACCCGGATCGGTTGCCGCTTCTCGACGTGGGGGATCCCTTCCGCCTCGGTCAGGAAGGCCTCGACGCCGCGTTTCGCGGCCGGGCTGTCAGCCCCGCTCTCGTCCTTCCAGACGACGTAGATTTCCTGCCCCGAGTAGCCGCCGAACTCGCGCTCGGTCAGGTCGCTGGCCGCCTTCGATTCCGAGTCCGGCGTCGCGTAGTCGGCTTCGTACTCGCCGGCGAACGAGGAGCCGAGGGCGATCAGGACGACGGTGGCCACGATCCAGGCCAGGACCATGCGGCCGCGGCGGCGATAGGAGATGTCTGCGAGGCGGGCGAGGCGACGGGTCATGCGACTGGTCCTTCCGATGAAAGTTCTGTTACAGGCGAGAAAGGTTCAACTTCGGAACGATTCTTAGCAGAAAGCAACTCGGTAGGCTTGGAGATCCATGGGCGGCGACCAGATCACCGGCGACAGGGCTCCCTCCAGCCTCGCCTTCCTGCTCTCGCAGGTCGGCATCCACGCCGCCCGCCAGTTTGCCGAGCGGCTCGAGGAGGTCGACCTGCAGCCGCCGCTATTCCGCGTCCTCAACCTCGTCGACGCCGCCGAAGGCCGCTCCCAGCAGGCGATCGGGGAAGCGATCCAGGTTCCGCCCAGCCGCATGGTCGCGCTGGTCGACGAGCTCGAAGAGCGCGGCCTGGTCGAGCGCCGCCCCAACCCCGCCGACCGCCGCATCCGCGCCCTCTTCCTGACCCGCAAGGGCCGCCAGAAGTTGGCTCGCGGCCGCGAGATCGCCAGTGCCCACGAGGAGCAGCTGACCGTCGGCATGGCCACCGCCGACCGCGAAAGCCTCACCCGGCTGCTGCAGCAGATCGTCGACACCCCGACGATCGGCCGCGGCGTCCACCCGGGGCTGGCCCGCCGGACGAGGCCGCCGGCATGAGCGCTCCGGTCACCGCGGTCACCTTCGACTTCTGGAACACGATCGCCAGGGTGCCGGCCGAGACGATGAGCGAGCTGCGCTCGCGGGCGGTGCTGGCCGCCTGCGCCGAGTGTGGGGCCGAGGTCGAGGCAGAGCGGCTGAAGCCGATCCTCGCCGAGGTTTCCCAAAGCTACGAAAGCTGCTGGCAGGCCGGCGACCACTTCCACCCGCGCCAGGGAGCGGCACTGCTGGTCGCCCGGCTCGGGCTCGAGGAGGCGGCGGCCGAGCTGGTCGCGGAGGCCTTCCTCTCCGCGGGTCGCGACGCCGAGCTCGAGCTCTCGCCCCACGTCGCCGCGACCTTGGCGACCCTCGACCGGCGCGGCGTCCGGATCGGGATCGTCTGCGACGTCGGCTTCACCGGCGGCGAGCTGCTGCGCGGCTTCCTCGATCGCGAAGACGTGCTGCGCCACTTCGACGGCTGGGCCTTCTCGGACGAGGTCGGCCACTACAAGCCGGCGGCGCCGATCTTCGAAGCGGCGCTGACCTCGCTCGGGGCAAGGCCCGCCGAGGCGATGCACGTCGGCGACCTGCGCCGCACCGACATCGCCGGCGCCGCCGCGCTGGGGATGCGGACCGCCCGCTACCGGGCCCTCCACGACGACCCCGGCGCCGCCGGCGATCCCGAGGCCGAGTTCGTCCTCGACAGCCACGCCGAGCTGCCGGACCTACTCGAGCGGCTCGGCTGAGGGCGGCGATGAGACGGTCCGGGGGAAGCTTGACGGTCGCGGCCGGGACGCTGGCGGTCGCGGTCGCGCTCGTGCTGACGATCGCGGTCGGCGCCGGCACGGGGAGCCCGGTCCAGGTCCGGACCGGGGATCTCGAGCTGACCGTCAGCGGCGGCGTCGAGCCGACCCGGATCTCGCGGACGAGGCTGACCCCGATCTCCTTCCGCATCGCCGGCCGGATCAGGGCCGTCAACGGCGGCCACCCGCCGGCGCTGACCGATTTCGTCCTCGAAACCGACCGCGCGGGCGTCATCGACGTACGCGGCCTTCCCGCCTGTCCCGGCGGCCGGCTGCAATCGACGACTACCGCGAGAGCCGAAGCGGTCTGTCGCGGCGCCCTCGTCGGCCGCGGCGAGACGACCGTCGAGATCGCCTTCCCGGAACGGAAGCCGATCCCGGTGCGGAGCCCGCTGCTGGTCGTCAACGGCGGCCGGCACGGAGGCGTCACCACCCTCTACGTCCACGCCTACATCACCGTGCCGACCGCGGTGGCGGTAGTCGTACCGGTGCGGATCGCCCGCGTCCCCGGCCGCTACGGCCTGCGCTCGGTGGCGAAGCTCCCGGCGATCGCCGGCGGCTCCGGGTCCGTGACCCGCTTCAGCCTCGAGATCGACCGCAAGTTCACCCACAAGGGGCAGCGCCGCAGCGTCGTCTCCGCCCGCTGCGACGGTGTCCTCGAAGAGCGCGGCGAGGCGCGCTTTGCCGACGGGACGATCATCGAAGGCAACTACTTCCGGACCTGCACGCCGGTTGACTGAGGCGCCGCCCTAGCTAGAAGGGATTGGGGCAGCGGGAATCGCATCCGCACCTCGGTGCCCTCGCCTTCCTGGACGATCGTCAGCTCGGCGCTGAGGCTGGCCATGATCGACAGGCCGAGGCCGAGGCTTTCCGGGGAGCCGCGGCCGAAGCCGCCGCCGCGATCGCGAACGCGGACGTCGAGCCAGCCGCCCTGGGCCTCGGCGGCGAGCTCGACGACGGCGTTCCGCGTCGCGCCCAGATAGGCGTACTTGACGGCGTTGGTCGCCGCCTCGGAGACGGCGAGGGCGACGTCGGCTGCCTGGTTCCTCCCGGCCCCGTGGGCGGCGGCGAACTCGGCGGCCCGGTGGCGCAGCGAAGCAATCGCCGCCGGCGTCGCCATCTCCTTCATGGCAAGCCTGCCTGCGCCGCCCCGCGGACGCCCCCGAGGCTCGCTCGGAGTCGCTCTGACGTCGGTCACGAGTTTGTTATTCCCGGCTCGATTCGCGTCAAACCCCGCTGCGGCGTTGCCCGGCCGGGCTGGGCTGGGCCTCGGCTCGACAGTGGCCCCGAGAGCCAGATCGATGCGATCGCGATCGCCGGGATGGTCAGGGCGATGCTGGCCAGGGCCGAGCCGTAGGCGAGGTTGACGCTGACCTGGACCCGCTCGCGACGGGCGTTGCGGATGGCGGCGAGGGTCTCCGGCAGCAGCACCAGCAGGGCGATCGCGACGCCGACTGCCGATTGCGGCGCTTCTTTCGTCGGGGTCGTCTCCCTCCGCGTCCGCCGCCGCCGGACGCGTGCGGGGGTTTCGCCAATCCCTCCTAGCGGACCTGCGTTTCGAGCCAGTCGTAGACGCGTTCGTTGCGGATTTGGGGTGCCATCGGCTCGCAGTGGTACTCGCCGCCCTCGCCGACCGTGAACTCGATCAGCGTGCTGGGGGCTTTTAGCCACTTGTGGACGGTCTCCGGCTGGCCCGGGAAGAACTGCTCGAGCTGAGGAGAGAGCAGCGCCGTCGGCGTCGTCACCATCCGCGCCTCCTCCTCGCTGAGGACGATGCGCTGCGCCAGCTTCAGCTTTTCGTAACCGCCGCCGCTGCCGTAGATCTCGCTGCGCTTGCGGAGTCCGACCTGTTCGTATTCGTTGAGGTATTTCGGCAGCGAGTCCCAGATCCGGTTGACCTCGACCCGGTCGCCGGCGTCGAAGGCCTTCCAGAACTCGCGCGGCAGCCCGCCTTCGCGCCAGTCGATGAAGCAGTCGTGGACGCCGGGGTCGGCGACCAGGGCCGCGAGCCGGTGCTCGCGGGTGGCGGCGCGGACGATCAGGTAGCCGCCGAAGCTCTGGCCGGCCAGCGCGATCCGCTTGCGATCGACCTTCGGGTGCGCGCGCAGGAAATCGACGACGGGGACGATCACCGTCTCCCAGTCGGGCACGAAGGGCTGGTTGCGGAGGAAGAGGTTGGCGCCCTGGCCGGGCCCTTCGAAGATCAGCGCGTTCCAGCCGCGTTCCAGGGCAGCGGCGCCGCCGTAGACCCACATGTCGATGTTCTGGGCGTCGCTGCCGGTGTTGAGGATCACGGTCGGCCGCCGGCCCGGGCCGGGGCTGAGGAACCAGCCGGGCAACTCGCCGCCCTTGCGGGGGATCTTGACCGGCTCGAAGCGGGGCCGGAAGAGCGCCGCGGCGCTGGCCCAGGTCGCCTCCATCTCGCGGTAGAGGGCGCCCTCGTGTTTACGGGTGGGAGTCTTCGAGGCAAGCGCGTAGAAGAGCGCCTGGTCGAGGTACATCGTCGCCCGCAGGTAGGCGCGGCGGGCGCTCTCGCGGTGGCCGGCGTCGCGCTGGCGGTTGGCCTCGGCGCGGACCTGGCGGCCGAGCCGCAGGAACTCCTCGTAGACGGCGCTGAGCTTGTCGCCTTTGCCGTGGATGCGGTCGAAGGTCGCCAGCACCTCGCCGACCTCGGAGGCGCCGTAGGGGGCGCCGCCGAGCGCGAACAGCATCTGGAAGTTGAGCGCCGATTCCTTGAAGAAGGTGACCGCGGGCAGTTTCGGCTTGCCCTTGCCACCGGCGTTGGGGTTTCCTTTTCCTTTCGGAGCGGCGGCCGAGGCGCCGGGAACCTGCGCCAGCACCCCGGCGGCACCCGCGGCGGCGGCGCCAGCGAGGAGGCCGCGGCGGCTCAGGGTCGGCTCGGCGGCGGGGTCGAAGTCGACGGCCATGACCGGGCATCCTTTCGCAGAATGGCGACGGAAACCAAGGCAGGTGGCGCGGAAGGTCGAACGAACGTCCCCCGCACCCGTCTGGCCGGGGCGATGGCGCTCACCTCGATCGTCTCGGTCCAGGTCGGGGCCGCCGTGGCGACGAGCCTGTTCGACTCGGTCGGGCCGCTCGGGGCGGTCTTCCTGCGCTCGGTTTTCGGGGCCCTGCTGCTGGTGGCGCTGGCGCGGGGGGCGACGCCTTCGCCGCGGCGGCTGCCGCGCGACGTGGTCCTCTTCGGCGCCGCCGTCGCCGGGGTCACGCTCTGCTTCTACGAGGCGATCGAGCGGCTGCCGCTGGGAATCGCCGTGACGATCCAGTTCACGGGCCCGCTCGGGGTCGCCGTCTTCGGATCGCGGCGCCGTCTCGACTTGCTCTGGGCACTGCTGGCGGGGCTCGGGATCGTGCTTCTCTCCGGCCTCGGCGGCGAAGGCGGCATCGACGCGGCCGGCGCCGCCTTCGCCCTCGCCGCGGCTGCCTTCTGGGCCGCCTACATCGTCCTCAGCGCCCGCGTCGGCGCCGCATACGAGGGCGTGGGCCCGGCAGCGGGAGCGGCGATCGTCTCGGCGCTGCTTCTCGCCCCGATCGGCCTCGCCGCCGGCGGCGCAGAGCTTCTCGCTCCGGCGGCTCTGGCGGTTGGCTTCGTGGTCGGCCTGTTCAGCTCGGCGGCTCCCTTCGCGCTGGAGATGGAGGCGCTGCGGCGGCTGCCTCGCGCCACCTTCGGGGTGATGATGAGCCTCGAGCCCGCGGTGGCGGCGACGGTCGGCTTCCTCGTCCTCTCCCAGGACCTCTCGTCGGCCGACGTCGCCGGCATCGCCCTCGTCGTCGTCGCCTCCGCCGGGGCGTTGCGCGAGGTTGGGGCGCCGGCACCAACCCCGCTCGAGTGACTAAGCCCGGGCGCCAGCGTCCCCTCGCGCGTCCACTCGACCAGCCGGTCGCCGAGCACCAGCGCCGGCGACCCCTCGACCAGCACGAACGCCCCGTCCGGCAGTTCCCGCCAGGGCACCTCGTGCAGCCGCCGCCGGTGGCTGCCCCGGACGATCCGCTCGCTGTGCAGCCGCCGGTTCATCTCCTTCGCGGAAGGCGGCGCCCCGCCCGTCCCGCCGCCCAAGCTTCCCGGTAGGCGTTGTCTGCGATGGGCGCCGCACCAGGGATGACAGATCCGGCGGCCGGAAACTTGCAGACAGAGGGATGCGAGCTTAGAGCGTGATCACGTGCGCGGCGCGGGGTGGGACGGTGCCGTCGAGGAGCTCGCGGTAGGCGGGCTCGATGGCGTCGAAGCCGTTGCCGCGGCGGATCTGGAGCCAGCCGGCGATCCAGTCGGAGAAGGGGTTCCAGGCGGAGGCGACGCGGCGCTCGAGCTCGCCGCGGCCCCAGTCGCGGGAGCGCTTGACGACGCGGTCGGGGGCGAAGAAGAGGGAGTTCAGCAGGACTTTTGCCATCTGCGAGCGGGTGTCGTGCGTGG
>CBIHMQ010000002.1:0-37140 GCA_966211075.1 uncultured bacterium | reverse complement strand
CGGGCGACCGACTCGATCTCCTTGCCGAAGATGAAGCCGATGCCGATGCCGGCGCCGATCGAGCCGAGGCCGGCGCCGATGCCGAGCGCGATCGCCTTGCCGGCGGATTCGATGCCTTCGTCCGAGATAGCGGCGACGACAGGGGACAGGTCCATGAGAAAAGCGCTCCTTTTCTAGTGACTGGCGGAGGTAGCTCCGCCGAGGTAGATGGCAGTGAGGGTCGAGAAGATAAAAGCCTGCAGCGTTGCGATCAGCCCGACCTCGAGGATGAAGAAAAAGAAGGCGAGCGGGAAGGTCAGCGCCCCGAGGGCGGCGATCCCCAGCAGCACGGCAAGTCCGCCGCCCATGAAGAGCAGCAGCAGGTGGCCGGCGAGGATGTTGGCGAAAAGTCGGACGGAGAGCGAGATCAGCCGGGCGAAGTGGGAGACAGCCTCGATCACGAAGATGAACGCCTTGGCGGCCGGGTTCATGTCCTCCAGGCCCGGCGGCAGCCAGCTGGCCAGGTACTTGATCGGCCCCTTTGCCCGCACGCCTTCGACGTGGTAGGAGATCCAGACGACCAGGGTCAGGACCAGCGGGATCGAGAGGTTGGCGGTTGCCGCGTAGAGCGCGAAGGAGGGGATCTCGAGGCCGAAGACGTCGACCGCGTGCTCGGTGTTGGTCGGCAGCGGCAGGAACCCGATGATGTTCGAGAACCAGATCCAGAAGAAGAGCGCGGCCAGGAACGGGAACCAGCGAGAGGCCATCTTGGTGTCCATGTTGCCGCCCGCGATCGTGTTCTTGGTCATGTCGTAGGCGACCTCGATCGCGGTCTGGACCCGGTTCGGCTTCTGCTGCATGCGTCGCGAGATCCAGAGCATCGTCGCGACCGTAAGGACGCTGGCCAGGAGCAGGTAGAAGACCGCCTTGTTGATGCTCATGTCGACGCCGGCGATGTGGATCGAGATCCACGGTTCGAGTTTGAACTCGTTCTGGGGCTGGAAGTGTTCGTTTTTGCCGGAGCTGCCGAAGATCAGCATCAGCAGGATGGCGATGGCGAGGTAGGCGCCGAGTCCGATCAAGACCTTGGCCTTGGTGCTGAGGCCGCTCGACTTCGCGGCGCTCGCGGGCGCCTCTGGGGTTGCCTGCTCGGCGCTCATGCCGCCCCCTGGCTCTCGGGCTCGTCAGCGAGCAGGTGCTGCAGCCCCTGCGCCGCGAAGGAGATCGTGAAGAGGACGACCAGCGTTACGCCCGCGGCGAGACCCGCTTCGCGCTCGGCGAGGCCGGTGAGCAGGACGACGGTGGCCATCAGCCAGACGCGTCCCAGCGTCGTCGCCGCGATCAGGCCCATCGCCTTCTGGCGATTGCCGGCGCGCAGCTCGGCCTTGGCACGCTTGGCGGCGACCAGCTGAATCCCCCGCTGGACGATCCAGACACCGGCGGCGACGGCGAAGCCGAGCATCGGGAAGCCACCGACCAGAAAGACGGCAAGCGCGGCGGCCAGCACGATTGGATCGAGGTACTTGGGAGGAGACATAATCAGGAAAAGTCGAGAAAAGGTCCGGCTGCGAAGGGAATGCGACCGGGCTGGCGACTATATCCGAAAGGCCGGCGAAACGGCATTGCAAAGCCACTTAGTGAGCCTTGCCACTACCCGTTTCCTCGATCTTGATCGCTTCGAACTCGCCCGTTTCGGGGTTGATCCGGCCCCGTCGCAGCTTCAGGATCTCCAACACGTAGATCAGATAGACGCTGTAGGCAAGCGCCAACAGCAGCAGCACCGCCATCACCACGGTCCAGGCGGCGTCGAAGTTGCCGCGGTCGTCGCTGTAGGGGACGAAGCGCAAAGCCAGGGCCAGCGCCGCCATCACCAGCGTCCAGGCGTAGAGGTAGGCGATCGTGCGCCGCTGCGAGAAGCCGATGTTGGCCATCCGGTGGTGGAAGTGCCAGCTGTCGGCCTGGTAGATCGGCTGCCGGTATTTGAGCCGCTTGGCGACCACGAAGCCGGAATCGAGGATCGGCACCGCCAGGACCACCAGCGGGAAGGCGAGGGCGATCACGGCGTTGGTCTTCAGCGCTCCCTGCACCGAGGCGGTCGCCAGCAGGTAGCCGAGCAGGTTGGAACCGGTGTCCCCCATGAAGCTGGAGGCGGGCGGGAAGCCGTGGCGGAGGAAGCCCAGCGCGGCGCCGGCGGTCAACGCCGCCAGGGCGCCGGCGGCGTTGCGGTCGAGCGAGAGCGCGATCGTCGCCAGGGTGACGCCGGCGATCACGCAGACGCCGGCGGCGAGGCCGTCGACCCCGTCGATGAAGTTGATGACGTTGACGACGGCGACGATGCCGAGCACGGTCAGCGGGTAGGCGAGCCAGCCCAGCTCGAAGCCGCCGACGAAGGGCAGGGTGAGGTTCTCGACCCGGACCCCGGCGAGGACCGGGATCAGCGAGGCGCCGATCTGGCCGAGCAGCTTCGCCAGGGCGGGCAGGCCACGGGTGTCGTCGGCGACGCCGACGGCGGCGATCGCCACGGCGCCGAGCAGGATCGCGTGGCTTTCGGCGTCGTTCGGCAGCCAGATCCAGCCGGCGAGCTCGACCCCGGCGAGGATCGCCAGCCCGGAGAGGCGCGGCATCGGTTTGTCGTGGAGCCCGCGCTCCTTCGGCATGTCGATGGCGCCGACGCGGAAAGCCAGCCGCTCCACGTAGGGAACGAGCAGCCAGGCGACCGCCGCGGCGGCGATGAAGGCGAAGACGGCGTCGGTGGTCGTCGGGCCCATGCGCTTGCGCCCGGACGGGGAACGGGCCGGCTCAGGCTACCCGAGCTGCTCGACAGCGCCGAGCGCGGCTGCCGCGAGGAAGCCGGGATCGCGCCCGTGCAGGACGCCGACCGGCGCCTCGCGCTTGCGGAGCCGCAGGGCCGCGGGATCCTCGAGAACCCGCAGGCGACCCTCCGCGATCAGGGCCTCGTCGACCCCGCCCATCGTCCCCGTGAAGGTCGTGAAGACGGGCGTGCCGAGGGCGACCGCCTCGCGGTTCATCGTCCCCCCCGCGCTGACCACCAGGTCGGCGAAGGCGATCAGGCTCTGGGCGTCGATCGCCCGCTCGGGGACGATCAGGTTGGCGGCGCCGAGCGCGCGCACGGCCGCGCCCTGCTCCTCGGTGCGCGGGATCACCACCACCTGCGCCTCGGGCGCCCCGGCCAGACGCCGCACCGCCTCCCCGTAGATGTCATTGGGGGCGTGGTACTCGGAGGTCTCCGGCGGCGGCCGCACCACGACCAGGACCTTCTCGCGGTCGAGGCCGAGCTCGCCGAGCACGGCCGGGTCAGGCTCGAAGTCGGCCAGGTAGTACTCCTCCTTCAGCCCCGGGTAGCGGACCAGCTTCTTCGGCCCGGCGCCGATCCGCTTCAGCCGCTCGACCGGGATCGAGTCCGGCGCCAGGACCCGGCGGGCCGCGCGGAAGGAGACGTTGCGCTGCAGGCGGGCGAACTCGTAGTCCTGCATCTGCACCGAGGGGATCAGGAAGAGGCGGGAGACGACGGCCAGGTCAACCGAGCCGTGCGCCAGCGCCAGGTCCGGGCGGCGGTCCCAGACGAGCCGCGCCAACCGCGCCGAGCGGCCGCCCAGCGCCCGCAGCTTGCCGAGCTTCGAGGCGCCGCCGTGCTCGCCGACGGCGGTGTAGGGAAGCCCGAGCCGGTCGAGGATGCCGACCGTCTGCCCGTACTCGCGGGCGGTGACGAAGACCTCGTGCCCCTCCGCCTCGAAGCGCTCGATCAGTGGCCGCAGCACCAGGGGGTGCGCCGCCGCGGTGCAGTCCACCCAGATCAGCAAGCGCTCAGACTGAGGCTGGAGACAGCTGCGGGTAGAGCGGGTAGCGGTCCATCAGCGCCCCGGTGCGCTCGGAGAGCCCGGCCTTGGCGGCCTCGAAGTCGGGCCCGAGGGCGGCGGCGATGACGCTGGCGATCTCGGTCATGTCGTCCTCGACCATGCCGCGGGTGGTCAGTGCCGGGGTGCCGATCCGCAGGCCGGAAGGATTCATCGGCGGCCGCGGGTCGAAGGGGATCGCGTTGCGGTTGACGGTGATCCCGACCGCGTCGAGCCGGTCCTCGGCGGTCTGGCCGTCGAGCTCGGTCGGGGTCAGGTCGACCAGCACCAGGTGGACGTCGGTACCGCCGGTGAGGACGGGGATCCCGTTCTCTTCGAGACCGGCGGCGAAGGCTTGGGCGTTGGCGATCGTCTGCCGCTGGCGGGCCGCGAACTGCTCGCTGGCGGCGATCCCCAGCGCCACCGCCTTGGCGGCGACGGTGTGCATCAGCGGGCCGCCCTGCTGGCCCGGGAAGATCGCCTTGTCGATCGCTTTGGCGTGCTCCTCGCGGCACAGAATCATGCCGCTGCGCGGGCCACAGAGGGTCTTATGGATGGTCGTCGTGACGACGTCGGCGTGCTCGACCGGGTTCGGGTGCTCGCCGGCCGCGACCAGACCCGCGAAGTGGGCCATGTCGACCATCAGCTTGGCACCGACGGAGTCGGCGATCTCGCGGAAGGCGGCGAAGTCGAGCTGGCGCGGGTAGGCGGACCAGCCGGCCACGATCAGCTTCGGCTGGTGCTCCTCGGCGAGGCGCGCGACCTCGTCCATGTCGACCAGCAGGTCCTCGCGCCCCACGTGGTACGGAACCGGGTTGTAGAGCGTCCCGGAGACGTTGATCTTCATCCCGTGGCTGAGGTGGCCGCCGTGATCGAGGGCGAGGCCGAGGAAGGTGTCGCCGGGCTCCAGCAGCGCCATGTAGACAGCATTGTTGGCCTGGGCGCCGGCGTGGGCCTGGACGTTGGCGTGCTCGGCGCCGAACAGCGACTTGGCGCGGGCGATCGCCAGTTCCTCGGCGACGTCGACCTCCTCGCAGCCGCCGTAGTAGCGGCGGCCGGGGTAGCCCTCGGCGTACTTGTTGGTCAGCACCGAGCCGACCGCGTCGAGGACCGCCTGGGGGACGAAATTCTCCGAGGCGATCATCTCCAGGGTGCGCTGCTGGCGGCGCAGCTCGGCGTCGAGCACCGCGGCGATCTCGGGATCGACCTCGGCCAGCGGCGCGGTCTGGAAGTTGTCAGGCAGGTCGCTCACGACCCGAGCGACCATAGCAACGGCTCGGGATAGTCTGGGGCCGGTGAGAACCCGCATCTCGGCCCTCGTCGCGGCGCTTGCCGCCGGCGCCGTCCTCCTCGCCGCGGCGCCCGCCCTCGCCGACAACCCCTGCACGGGGCCGCGGCGAGACGAGCTGCTCTGCCCCAACCTCCGGATCGGCCCGCCCACCGACCTCTACGTCGAGCACGCCGGCGGCGGTCAGGTCTGGCTGCGGGCGACCAGCGACGTGCGCAGTCGCGGCCTCGGCCCGATCGAGCTGCGGGGGATCCGCAACGGCTGGCGGAAGATGCGGGCCCGGCAGCGGATCTACCGCGTCGGCGGCGGCCACCTCGACGTGGCGAGCCGCGCCACCCTCCGCTTCACCGACGTCGGCGCCTATTTCGGCGGCTCCTACTGGAAGGTCCACCAGCTGGCCCGCTTCGAGCTGCGCCGGGTCCGCGGCGACGGCAGCCTCGGCCCGGTCGTCCGCACCAGCCCCAAGCTCAACTACTGCCTGCGCGACCTGGAGCGCACCCGGCCGGGCAAGCGGTCGCCGGCGACGCGCCATTACCCGGCCTGCAACCAGAACCCCTACCGCGACCGGGTCACCCTCGGCACCTCGGTCGGGTGGTCGGACATCTACCCCGCTCCGTACGAGAAGCAGTGGATCGACGTCGCCGGCCTGCGCGGCTGCTTCGCCTTCGCGATGACCGTCGACCCGAAGAGCCTCCTCTACGAGTCGAACGAGGACGACAACACCTCCAGCCGCCGCGTCCGCCTCCCCTACAAGGGCCGCGACTGCTAGCTCAGGCGAGGTGGTCGAGCGCGGCGGCGAGGTCGCCGGGCGAGAGCGCGCCTTCGCGGAGGATCGTCCAGCCGCCGCCGGCGTCGATCTCGGCGATGTCGACCACGGTCGAGGGCAGGCCGCCGAGCTGGCCGCCGTCGATCGCCAGGTCGGCGCCGGCGAGGATCGACTCCGGCAGCTCGGCGAAGCGCGAGGGCGGCGGTTCGCCACTGCGATTGGCGGAGGTCTGGAAGATCGGGCACATCGCGCCAGCCAGCGGTCCGTCGATCAGCCGCACCCCGAGCCGCTCCCGGTCCTCGCGGCAGGCCAGCGGGTAGCGGTGCCGGGGGTTGGCGAGGATCAGCGTCACCGGCCCAGGCAGCAATTTCGCGGCGGCGGCGGCGCTGCGCGGGCCGAGCCCGGAGACCAGCTCCCGCATCGCCAGGGTCGAGAAGTACATGACCGCCGAGGACTTGCCCTCGTCGCGCCCCTTGAGCCGGTGGATGCGCGCGACCGCAGCGGCGTCGAGCGGGTCGCAGGCGAGCCCGTAGAGACCGTCGGCGGGGAACACCGCCACGCCGCCCGCCGCGATCGTCCGCTCCAGCGCGGCCCGCGCCTCGGCCCCGCCCGCGGCCGCCGCCTCGACGACCTCGGTCCCCCCCGCGCTCACAGCTCTCCGACCACGACCCGCTCGATCCCGGCCAGGTCGCGCCGCGTCTCGATCGCCAGGAACCCGGCCTCGGCCATCAGCTCCGCGACCGCCCCGGCCTGACCGGCGCCGACCTCGAGCGCGAGCGCGGTTGTCACTACTCCTGCATAGCGGGACCCATGACAACCGCACTCGGCAATCAGGGCCCGGATCGCGTCGAGCCCGTCCAGCCCGGAGAGCAGAGCCTGGCGCGGCTCCCAGCGGGTCACCTCGGGCTGCAGCGCGGCCCATTCCGTCTCGGCCACGTAGGGGAGGTTGGCGACGACCAGCTCGAAGTCCTCCTCGTCGGGAAGCGAGCCGGAGAGGAAGCGGACGCGATCGCCGAGTCCGAGCCGCTCGGCATTGGCGCGGGCGACGCCGAGCGCCGAGGGCGAGGTGTCGGTTGCGGTCACCTCGCAGTCCGGCAGCTCGTCGGCGACCGCGAGCGCGATCGCCCCGGAGCCGGTGCCGACGTCGAGCAGCGTCGCCGGCCGTCGCTCCAGGGCCAGCTCGACCAGCAGCTCGCTCTCCGGCCGCGGGATCAGCACCTGCGGGCCGACCGTCAGCTCGATGCCGCGGAATCCTTTGCTGCCAACGATGTAGGCGACCGGCTCCCGCCGCAGCCGCCGCCGCACCATCTCCCCGAACCGCCGCGAGGCGGCGGGCTCGATCTCCGCGCCAGCGACGAGGGCCGCTCGCTCGCGTCCGGTCGCCGCGGCGAGCAGGACTTCGGCGTCGAGGCGCGGGTCTTCGACGCCGGCGGCGCGCAGGGCGTCGACAGCGCCGTCGAGCGCTTCGCGGCTGCCGCTGGCGCCGGCGACGGTCACCCGACGGTGGCGGTCTCCAGGCGCTGGCGCTTCTCCTCGGCCGCGAGAGCATCCGTGAACTCGGAAAGGTCTCCGGCCAGCACCCCGTCGAGGTTGTGGGAGGTCAGCTTGATCCGGTGGTCGGTGACCCGGCCCTGGGGGAAGTTGTAGGTGCGGACCTTCTCGGAGCGCTCGCCGCTGCCGACCTGGGCCTTGCGCTCGGAGGCGATCTTCGCCTGCTGCTCGGCCAGCTCGCGCTCGTAGAGCCGCGCCCGCAGCACCCGCATCGCCCGGTCCTTGTTCTGCAGCTGCGACTTCTCGTCCTGCATCGAGACGACGATCCCGGTCGGTTTGTGGGTGATCCGCACCGCCGAGTCGGTCGTGTTGACGGACTGGCCGCCGGGACCGGAGGAGCGGTAGACGTCGATCTGGAGGTCGTTCTGGTCGACCTCGACCTCGACCTCCTCGACCTCGGGGAGGACCGCGATCGTCGCCGTAGAGGTGTGGATCCGGCCCTGCGACTCGGTCTCGGGGACGCGCTGGACCCGGTGGGTCCCGCCCTCGAACTTGAAGACCGAGTAGGCGCCCTCGCCCTTCACCGCGAAGGTCACCTCCTTGAAGCCGCCGGCCTCCGAGGAGGACTGCGAGAGCACCTCGGTCGAGAAGCCGCGCTCTTCGGCGTAACGGACCAGCATCTTGTAGAGGTCGCCGGCGAACAGGGCCGCCTCGTCGCCGCCGGTGCCCGCCCGCACCTCGACGATCACGTTCTTGGCGTCGTTTGGATCGCGCTCGACCATCGCCAGGCGGATCTCCTCTTCGAGCGCCTCCAGCCGCGCCGGTGCCTCCTCGACGACCTTGCGCAGCTCCTCGTCCTCGTCCTCGGCGAGCAGCTCACGGGCGCCCTCGAGGTCGTCCTTGACGGTGCGCCACTCGGTCGCCAGCTCGCGGGCCGGCCCCAGCTCGCGGTATTCGCGGCCTACCTCGGCGTAGCGCTCGCGGTCGCCGATCACCCCGGGGTCCGACATCTGCGCCTCCAGCTCGCCGAAGCGCGCCTCGATCTGCTCGACCAGTTGCTCGATCACAACGACAACCCTAGAGGGGAGCGAGGCCGCCGCTAGGCGACGATCTCGATGTGCTGTTGAGCCGCCGCCTCCTCGGGATTCTCCCGGGCGAGGACGGCCTCCAGCGAGGCGATCGCGACCGCGAGCTGCTCTTCGTCGGGCTCGCGGGTGGTCAGGTTCTGCAACATCAGGCCGGGCCACATGATTGCCCGCACCCAGGCCTTGCGGCGGTTTTTGCCGGCCCACTTGATCACCTCGTAGGAGAGGCCGGCGATCAGCGGAATGCCGAGGATCCGCGAGGCCAGCAGCCAGTACCACTCCGGCAGCCCGATCGGGGCGAAGACGAAGATCGCCAGCACCATCACGATCAGCAGGAAGCTGGTTCCGCAACGGGGGTGCAGCCGCGAGTAGAGCTTCGCCCGCGCCGGGCTCAACTCGTCTTCGGCCTCGTAACAGGAGATCGTCTTGTGCTCGGCGCCGTGGTACTCGAAGACCCGGCGCATGTCGGGCATCAGGCTGATCGCCCAGATGTAGCCGATGAAGATGCCGGTGCGAAGGATCCCCTCGACCAGCCAGAACAGGAAGGCCGAGCCGAGCTGGTCCTTGAAGAGGCTGGTGACACCGACCGGGATGACGAAGAAGAGGCCGATCGAGAGCGCCAGCGAAAAGGCGATCGTCAGACCCCAGAGCCAGCCGCCGATCTCTTCCTTCTCGCCCTTCTCCTCGTCTTCCTCCATCTGCGCGTTGGCCGAGATCGCCAGCGCCCTGAAGCCGATCTTCAGCGACTCGCCGAGGGCGACGACGCCGCGGATCACCGGCACCCGCCAGAGCCGGTGCCGCTGGGCCCACGGCTTCAGCGACTCCGCCTCGATCTCGATCGCGCCCTCGGGGTTGCGGACGGCGACGGCCCAGTTGGCGACGCCGCGCATCATCACCCCCTCGAGGACCGCTTGGCCGCCAACCGGGGCGTCGCGCTTGGCGACCAGGGCGCCGTCGGGCATGCGCAGCGGATCCCCTCCGTTGCGGGAGGGGATCGAGGATGCCTGTGCCGAGCCCGCCGGCGGGCTCACCGGCTACTTCCCGGCCCGGTGCTTGGCGGCGCGGCGCTGGAAGCGCTCGACGCGGCCACCGGTGTCGACCAGCTTTTGCTTGCCCGTGTAGAACGGATGACACTCGGAGCAAAGCTCCACATGCAGGTCGGCTTTCGTCGACCGCGTGTAGAACTGGTTGCCGCACGAGCAGTGCACGTTGGCAAGCGTGTACTCGGGGTGAATTCCTGCCTTCATCTTCTCCAGTCTAGAGAACTTGGCAAGTGCTGCCCACGCGGCCTCTCGGGTCAGGCGGGGACGGCGAGGTTGTCGAGCAGGATCAGCAGCACCGAGGTCACCTCGGCCCGGCTGGCGGGGTCGTCTGAGCGGGCGACCAGCATCGCCGCCTCGTCGAGGGCGCCGAGCAGCAGGTGGGCGGTCGGCTGGACCGGCACCGAACGAATCTCCCCCGCTTCGATCGCGGCGTTGAGGCTGGCTTCGATCAGGCCGAGGCCGTTGGCGGCGCCGATCTCGCGCCAGCGCTCCCAGCCCAGCACCGCCGGCGCGTCGTGCAGGGCGATCCGCCGCAGTTCCGGCTCGGCGCACTCGTCGAGGAAGGCCTCGATCCCCGCCCGCATCGCCCCCAGGGGACTCTCCAGCTCGCTGCCGAGAACGATCCGGGCGACCCGCTCGGTCGATTCCGCCTCGAGCTGTTCGTAGGCCGCCTCGAGCAGTTGGGCCTTGCCGCCGAAGTGGTGATACAGGGCGCCGCGGGTGACCCCGGCGGCTCGGACGATCTCCTCGGCGGCGACGCCGTCGTAGCCGCGCTCGGTGAACAGCCGCCGGGCGGCGGCGATCAGGGCGGCACGGGTGGCCTCGGTCCGCTCGGCCTGGGTACGGCGCGCGGTCGCCTCGGGCGCGTCGGCGGGGTCGGGCTCTGGACTTACATTCATGCTGTATGTATGTTAGGACCGGAATATCAAACAGACAAACAGATCCAGCGTCCCCTTCATGGGCGCGGAAACCACAGGAGGCTTGGGCGATGGCGACGACTCACGGCACGCAGCGTAAAGAGATCGACCTGCCCGCGGGGCGGATCCGCTACCGCGAGGCCGGCGAGGGCAAGCCGGTCGTCTTCGTGCACGGCTTCCTGGTCGACGGCCGCCTCTGGGACGGCGTCGTCGACGAACTGTCCGATCGCTTCCGCTGCCTCGCCCCCGACTGGCCGATGGGCGCGCAGCAGGTCGCGATGAAGCCCGACGCCGACCTCTCTCCCTACGGGATCGCGGCGCTGATCGCCTCCTTCCTCGAGGCGCTCGACCTCGAGGACGTGACGATCGTCGGCAACGACTCCGGCGGCGCGATGTCCCAAATCCTCGTCACCCGCCACCCGGAGCGAATCGGCCGACTGGTCCTCACCAACTGCGACACCCACGAGAACTTCCCCCCGGGACCCTTCAAGGCGATGGTGCCACTGGCCAAGATCCCGGGCGGGATGGCGGCCCTGGCGGCGCCGTTCCGGATCGGCCCGCTCGCCCGGCTCGCCTTCAAGCCCTTCGCCCGCACTCCCTTTCCGCCCGAGCTGATCGAGTCCTGGATGCGGCCCAGCCTCAGCGACGCGGCGGTGCGCCGGGACGCCTCGAAGCTGGTCGCCGGCATGAGCAAGCGCTACACCCTCGAGGCCGCCGCGAAGCTGCGCGACTCGCGGCTCCCGATCCTGCTCACCTGGGCCCCGAAGGACCGAGTCTTCCCGCTCAAATACGGGGAGCGGCTCGCCGCCGAAGCCGGCAACGCCCGGCTGGTGCAGATCCCCGACGCGGCGACCTTCGTGCCGCTCGACCAGCCCGGCCGCGTCGCCGAGGAGATCGCCACGTTCGCCGCGTAGCACCGCCTGATCGAACACGCGTTCCCAAAACTCGCAAAGTGCAGCTTTTTCGTCCGACCGAGCGGGGAATCTTCACCGACCCCCCGATTCGGGACCCCGACAGGACGGAGAGCGCATGCCCAAGCAGATCTTCGACCAGGACCGACCCAGGAGCACCATGGCCCAGCGGCTCGACGAAGCATTCGCCGGCTGCGAGGAGTGGACGCTGGCGCCGCCCAGTCAGCGACGCAGCAGCCTCGACCTCAGCCCCCGCTCCTCGAGTGTCGCGAGGATGCTCGGCAGGGCACCAGCGGTGCGGATCCAGGAGCCCGGCGCGCTGTAGTAGTCGGCGTCGTGTAGCAGCAGGATGTCCCCGGCTCCGATGCCGGCGGTCGCGCGAGCCGCGATCGAGCTCGGCGTCGCCTTGCGCCGCCAGTCCTTGCCCCAGCGCGACCAGAGCACCGGGCGCCAGCCGCGTTGCCGGATCGCCCGCAGGCCGATGCCGCTGAAGATCCCGTAGGGCGGCCGGTAGTCGCGCACCTCCTGCCCACCGGCCTCCTCGATCGCCGCCTTCGCCCGCTCGGCGTCGTCGAGCAGGTCGCGCGGGGTGAGGCGCAGCTGGTTGCGGTGGCGGTAGCAGTGCAGCTCGACCCGGTGGCCGGCGGCGACGATCTCGGCGACCAGCGCGGGGCGCCGCTCGACCTGCTCGCCGGCGAGGAAGAAGGTGGCTACGGCACCGGCCTCGCGGAGGATCTCGAGGATCGCGGGCGTGCCCTGCGGGTGCGGTCCGTCGTCGAACGTGATCGCCACGCCCTCCGCCCCGTCCTGGCGCAGGGTGACACCGAGCCCGTCGCCGATCCGCGGCACCACCGGTGCCAGGGCCGGGCCGGCGTGGAGGACGGCGCCGGCGGAGATCGCGGCGCCGGCCAGGCCCCGGATCAAGGTGCGGCGGCGGTTTCCGCCTCGGCTTCGGAGCCCTGGGCCGGCTTCGCCCCGTGGACCACCGGCGGCGCTTCCTTCTCCTTGCCGAGGTGGATGCGGCTCTCGATCGGCTTCGCGATCACCTTGTAGGGCGTTTCCCAGTTGAGCCAGAAGGTGATGGCGACGAGAGCGAAGATCGCCACCGCGGTGGCGGCGACGGCGGTCGCGGTCCGCTCGGCCCGAACCTTCCAGACCGGCTGCTGGCGGACCCGTGGCCGGGCGGCCAGGACCCGCGAGGAGATCGCCGGCAGCGAGGCGAACGAGGAGTCCGGCGAGCGGCGCTCGCGGGTGGCGTGGCGCAGCATCGACTCCAGCTCGTGCTCGGAGCGGGCGACTTCGGCGAGGCCGTAGCGCTCGAAGGCGGCGTTGTTGGCCCGCAGATGGCCGGCCGAGAAGCCGTAGGAGACGACCGGGCAGCCGCGGATGTGGGCCTCGAGAACGGTCAGGCCGGCGGTCGAGTGGACCATCGCGTCGGCGGCGGCCATCCAGTCGCTCATCTGCTCGGTGAAGCCGAGGATCCGCACCTGCTCGTTGTCGCCGAAGCGCTCCTCGAGGCGTTCGCGGGCGCTCTCGTTGCGACCGGTGATGCAGACGACGAGGGTGTCGCCGTCGAGGGCGGTGCGGACCGCGCCCTCGAGGTCGCCGACACCCCAGCCGCCGCCGGAGACCAGCACGACCCGGGCGTGGGCCGGCAGACCGAGGGCCTCGCGGGCATCGCTGCGGGTCCGCGGCATCAGGAAGTCAGGGGCGATCGGCGGCCGCATCCATTCGACGCTGCCCGGACCGGCCAGCTCCTCGACTTCGGCGATCGACTCCGGGTGGGTGACGTAGTGAAGGTCGATGCCCGGATGGACCCAGTAGCGCAGGCCGGCGAGGTCGGTGATCGCGGAGTGGACCGGGATCGGCAGCCGGCGGTTCTCGCGCAGCATCCCCAGCACGGCGGTGACGCCGGGGTAGGTGGAGACGACGACGTCCGGTTCGGCCTGGGCGATCAGCCGCAGCAGGCCGCGGGCGCCGAGCAGGTAGGAGAGCTGGTGGGCGAGCCAGCGGGTCGGGGCGAACTTGGTGATCAGCCAGTACTGGACGTCGAACAGCAAGGGCATCAAGCGGAAGCTGAACCGCGAGCCGCCGCGGACGACCGAGGAGTAGATCCGCCCCATCGCCTCCAGGCCGTTGTCGATCTCGACCTCGGCATCGGGCGAGGCGGCTTCTATGTCCGCCTTGATCATCCGCGCCGGCAAATCGTGGCCCTCGCCGATGTCGGCGGTGAGGACGAGGATCCGGGGCGGGCGCTCCTCGCGGCGGGCGACGTCGGCGAGCAGGGCGCCGGCGGCGTGTTCGTTGCCGTTCAGCGACGGCTTCGTGCCCGGGATCGGGTCCGGCGGTCGGGTCGTGCCGCGCACCCACTCGACGTACTTGCGGACGCCTTCCTTGAAGTTCGTCTTCGCTTCCCAGCCGAGCTCCTCGAGGGCCCGCTGGTTGGAGATCGTCTTGCCGGGAAAGTCGCCCGGGCGCGGCGGCGTGTGGGTGATCTCGCAGGTGTCGACGTTTTCCTGGACCCGCTCGGCGATTTCGAGGATCGTCACGACCTCGTCGCCGGAGAGGTTGTAAGTGCGGCCGGCGGCCTCGGGCTTGAGCGCCGCGACGATCCCGTCGGCGAGGTCCTCGACGTAGATGAAGCTGCGGGTGGTGCTGCCGTCGCCGGCGATCGTCAGCGCCTTGCCTTCGAAGGAGAGGTCGGTGAACTTGGCGACGACGCCGGCGGCGCGGGCGCGCGGGCCGTAGGGGATCCCGAAGCGCAGGACCGTCGACTCGAGGTCGTAGAGCTCGGCATAGCCGGAGCAGTAGGTCTCGCCGGCGAGCTTGGTGGCGGTGTAGAGATGGCGCGGGGCCGGGATCGCCGTTTCCTCGTCGACCTCCTGCTCGGGGCAGTCGCTGTAGACCCAGGTGGTCGAGCCGTAGACGACGCGGCCGACCTTGGCCCGGCAGGCGGCCTCGAGGACGTGCAGGGTGCCGCGGGTGTTGACCTCCTCGGCCAGCACCGGGTCGGCGTGGACGTGGCCGACGTCGGCGACGGCGGCGAGGTGGATGACCGCGTCGCAGTCGCGCATCGCCAGGTCGAGGTTGGCCGGGTCGGTGATGCTGCCGGTGAAGGTCTCGACTTCCAGCGGCGAGTGGTACGGCGAGGCGCTGAGGTCGAAGATGCGCGGAGTGACCCCTTTGGCGATCAGCTTGTCGACGACGTGGGAGCCGATGAAGCCCCCGCCTCCGGTGACCAGGACCCTCATCACGCCTCCTCTTCATTGAGGGCCGCGGCGCGGCTCTCGGGTCGGTAGTAGAGCGGCACGCACCAGTGGTTCTCGGCCACCCAGTCGGTGTTCGGCAGCTCGTCGGAGCGGCCCATGATCCGGTGGCAGGGCTGGTCGTAGACCTTGCCGGTGCTCTTCTCGAGCTCTTCGAAGACGATGTACTTGTAGTAGCCGGAGGTCATCCCCTCCGGCAGCTGCAGCCGCGCCGGGTGGACGGGGTCGAGGTGCTGGCGCGCGTGCTCGTTCTTCCAGGCGACGATCTCCTCCATCCGTTCCGCCTGGACCAGGGCCAGGGCGGCGGTGAACTCGCTCATCCGGAAGTTGAGGCCGTCGACCTCGTGCTCGAACTTGCCGTAATTGCGGAACTTGCGGGCGAACTCGATCAGCTCGGGATCGCCGGAGACGAGCACGCCGCCCTCCCCGGTGGAGACGGTCTTGGTCGCGTAGAGCGAGTAGACCCCCGCGTCGCCGAAGCCGCCCGGGCGATTGCCGTTCCAGTCGGCGCCGTGGGCGTGGGCGCAGTCCTCGAGCAGGAAGATGCCGTTGTCGCGGCAGTAGGCGGCGATCTTCTCGGCGTCGAAGGAGATGTGGCCGCCGATGTGGACGAGGATCGCCGCGCGCGGCTTGTGCCGCTCGGCCTTCGCCTCGAAGTCGGCGAACGACATGCAGAGGTCCTCACGGTTGCAGTCGACGAACTCGACCTCGGCGCCGGCGCCGATCGCCGCCAGCGGGCTGGCCATGAAGGTGTTGGAGGGGCAGAGCACCGTCTCCCCCTTGACGCCGGCGAACTCGAGCGCGGCGAGGGCGCCGCCGGCCCAGCTGGAGAGGCCGAGGCTGGGCAGCCCGTTCCACTCCGCCCAGCGCTGCTCGAAGGCCTCCAGCTTCGAGCCCTCCGACCACTGCTCGGAGTCGAGCACCTCGGTCCAAAGCTCGAACAGGCGCGTGCGGTCACGGTGATCGAACCCGATCGCGAACTTGGTCGCGTCGGCCGCGGTTTTCTCTGCGGACCCTACGGTGGCTCCCTTGGACGAGGTGTGGCTGGGGGGTGTGCTCGGCGGGAAGTTGACTGTTTATCCCGCCAGAAGCGCCGGCAAGGCTAGCAGCGAGATCGGATCAAACGCCACCGCGTCTCTGGGGCTGCTCCTCCGCGCGCGCCTCGTCGAGGACGCGGCCGACCGAGCGCGACCCGGCGAGCAGGACGACGCCGGAGACGGCCAGCGCCATCAGGGCGAGGAGGGCGCCGCCGCCGAGCGGGGTATCGCCCCAGGACTCGCCGAAGATCATCGGCGCCAGGGCGACCGGAACCAGCACCTGCACCGCGAACATGATCGGCGCCACGTGGGTGGCGCCGCGGCGCTGCAGGGCGCTCATCTCGCTGAGCAGCGCCAGCACCTCGGAGAGGGCCGCGGTGGCGAGCCAGGCAACCGCGACCAGCAGCGTCCCCGCCACCAGCTCGTCGGTGAAGAGCTTGCTGGCGACGGCCGTCCAGGCGTAGCCGCAGCCGGCGCTCACCACGGCCAGGATCGAGAGCGAGGAGGCCCGCGAGCGCAGCGCGTAGGGCGCCAGCATCGGGATCGCGACGAGCGCCAGCGCGATCGCCATCGTCGCCGTGCCGGCGTGGTCGGTGCTGCGCTCCGGCGCCACCAGCGCCACCCCGACGACCCCGACCGCGATCGCCCCGACCGCGACCCACTCGCGCGGGCCCGGTCTCTCCCCCAGCTTCGTGGCCCCCAGCCAGAGCAGCAGGATAAGGCCGCTGGCGAGGCACGGCTGGACCACGGTCAGAGGCGCCAGCAGCAGCGCCACGATCTCCAGCGGCCAGCCCAGTAACCCCAGCGCCGTCGCCCCCAGCCATTTGCGGTTGCGCAGCAACCGGCCCAGCAGCGAGACCCGCAGCGAATGCTCGTGCGGTTCGTCCCGCACCTCCAGCGCCTGCAACGCGATCGAGGCGTTGTAGAGGAGCGACGCCCCCACCGCCGCGGCTATCCCGAGCGCCAGCACGGCGCGAGGTTATCCCGCCACTGCGGTCGCTCTAGCGGTCGTGGCGTCGCTTCTCGGCGCCGTAGTGCATGACCACCCGGGAGCTGAGGTCTGCGGCAATGGCGAGCGGGACGAGGAAGGCGAAACTGAGACCTATCCCGCGGACGCCGAGCGCCATGAGGCCAAAGAAGGCAGTGGTTGCGAACACGACCATGCCGATCAGGATCAAGACGAAAGCCTTGTTCTCGGTCATCCGCCAAGCCTATCTTGGATTGCAGACAAAACAACTACAAGCGCAGCGGCGACCAGCCCTGCCAACCCACCTTTCGCGGTTCCCCTCCGCACCTCCAACTCGGGTGCTCCGCCCAACGCCGGTCCCGCGTGGCCTAGGAACCCACCGACAGCAATCGTGCCGGCGAGAACCCCGACGGCTGTGCCGAATTCAGTGGCGATCGAAGCGGTGAGGAGCACCGCTCGAACCTAGGGCACGGCGAAGCGCAGCCGGCACGCCTCGTGCGCCGACTGCGCCGACTGCGCCGACTGCGCCGACTGCGCCGACTGCGCCGAAAGAGCTACGGAAGACTCAGGTCTCCTGGTACAGCGGGCCGTCGCCGCCCTCGGGGAGGGTGAGGCGGCCGCCCTTGGCGGTGATCGCACCGCACTGGACGCAGTTGGAGGCGGTGACGTGGACGTCGACTTCTTTGGCGCCGCTCTCCAGCTGATCCTCGGGGATTTCGTAGACCTGGGCGGGGCACATCGAGACCCAGGTCTGGGCGATCTCGCGGGGGACGTGGGTCTGGATGCGGACGTGGTTGGGAGCGTCGTCCCGGGTGGCGTTGCCGGAGAGGAACACCGAATCGAGCTTGTTGAAGGTGAGCTCGTTGTCGGGCTTCGGGTAGCTGTCGGCCGCCTTACCCTCGAAGACAGGGATCTCGGCGTTGTCCTCGATCTTCCAGTGGCCGCCCGGGAAGGCGCCTTTGGTGCCGACCATCATCGAGCCCATCGCGCCGCCGAAGATCAGCCCCTTGGTCAGCGGCTGCTTCATGTTGCGCGATCGATAGAGGTCCTTCTCGATCTCCGATTCGCGGATTGCCTTGTCGTAGCTTTCGAAGTTGACCGAGTCGATGTCCTTCTTGAGCGACTCGACGATCGCTTCCGCCGCGTACATCCCGGCGTGCATCGCGTAGTGGACGCCGGCGAGTTCGGCGATGTTGACCATCCCGGCGGCGTCGCCGGCCATCAGCATGCCCGGCACCGAGAAGCGCTTCGGCAGTGCCCAATAGCCGCCGGACGGGATCGTCTTGGCGCCCCAGCCGACCCGCTTGCCGCCCTCGATGATCTTCTTGATGAAGGGGTGGGTCTTGAACTCCTGCAGGGCGTCGTGGACGGAGAAGGTGGCGTCGGTGGTGTCGAGCCCGACGACCAGGCCGAAGCAGACCTTGTCCTCGCCCATCGGGTAGATGAAGCTGCCGCCGGCCTCCTTGTATTTGGGGCCCCAGCGCAGCGGCCAGCCGAGCGTGTGGATGACCCGGTCGAGCGGCTTCGGGACCTCCCAGACCTCCTTCACCCCGAGCTCCCAGACCTGTGGGTCGGAGCCGTCGCGGAGGTCGAAGTAGTCCATCGCGGCGTAGGTGAGGTGGCCGATCGTGCCCTCGGCCAGGACCGTCGCCTTGGCGACCACGTCGGAGCCGGGCTCGAAGTTGCCGAGCTCTTCGCCGTCCTTGCCGCGGCCGCGGTCGCCGGAGCGAACGCCGCGGACGATCCGGTCCTCGACCAGCAGCTGGGTAGCGGCGGTCTCGGTGAGGATGTAGACGCCGGCCTCTTCGGCTTTCTCAGAGAGGAAGCGGCCCAGTTTCGAGACCGACATCGTGTAGGTGCCCTCTTTGCGGAAGTTGGGCGGCGGTGGCTTCAGCGGGAAGGCTTTGCTCTTGGTGAGGAAGTAGGTCGCGTCCTTCGTCACCTCCTGGTAGACCGGCGGCCACTCGGCGGGCGGCAGGTCGGGGAAGAGTCGTTCCATCGCCGAGGGGTCGACGTTGGCGCCGGAGAGCAGGTGGGCGCCGGCGACTTTGCCCTTCTCGATCACCGCGACCGGGACTTCGCCGAGCTTCTCGGTCAGCTCCGGCTCGTCCTCGAGCAGCTGCATCAGTTTGTTGGCACAGGCCAGCCCGGCGGGGCCGCCGCCGACGATCGCGATGCCGACCTCGATTCGCTCGTCGACCGGGTCCGTCGGCGCGGTGATCACATCGGCCGAATCGAACGGGGGCGGGAACTCACTCGGTGCAACTGACATCTCGACTCCTTCGCGGTCTCTCGTCGGGGGAACAGCGTCCGGGGGGCCGAAGCCCCCCGGAGTGACTCAGCCCTTCTTGGCCTTGATCGCCTCGGTCAGCTTGGGCACGATCTTGTGCAGATCGCCGACCACGCCGAGGTCCGAGAACTCGAAGATCGGCGCGTTCGGGTCCTTGTTGATCGCAAGGATGTTCTCCGAGTTCTGCATACCGACCTTGTGCTGGATGGCGCCGGAGACCCCGGCCGCCAGGTACAGCTTCGGCGCGACCGTCTTGCCGGTCTGACCGATCTGGGCCGCGTACGGGTACCAGCCGGCGTCGACGACCGCGCGGGTCGCCGCGACGGCGCCGCCCATCGCCTCGGCCAGTTCCTCGCACTGCTTGAAGCCCTCGGCTGCGCCGAGGCCGCGACCGCCGCCGACGAGGACGTCGGCGTCCTCGATGTTGACGTCGGCGCCGCGCTGCTCGCCGCGCTGAACCATCGTCGCCTTGGTCGACCAGGGCGAGAGCTCGACGTCGACGTCGACGACCTCGGCGCTACCGCCGGTCTCGTTGACGTCGAACGCGTTGAGGCGGCCGATGATGATCCCCGGCTCGCTGACGTAACCGACGTCGGCGACCTGGGAGTCCTGCAGGATCGGACGCTCGGCGACGAGCTTGCCGTCCTGGACTTTGACCGCGGTGACCTCCATGGTCACGCCGGCGCCGAGACGGGCGGTCAGGCCGGCCCCGATCTCGAAGCCGAGCAGACCGCCGCCGAACAGCGCGTAGGAGATCCCGTTGTCCTGAATCACCTTGGCCATCGCGTCGATGATCGGCTGGGCCAGGCCCTCCGGGACGCTCTTGGCCCGGTAGACCTTGGCGGCGCCGTACTTGCCGAGCGAAGCGGCGGCGTCGTCGGCGACGTCCCCGACCACCAGCGCCGCGGCCTCGCCGCCGACCTGGCTGGCCAGCTTGGCGGCCTCGGAGATGGCCCCGAGCGAGTTTTTGTTGAAGTTGCCCTCGTCGTCGTGGAGGGCGTAAACCAGGATGCCTGCCATCTAGATCAGCTTCCTCTCGTCGAGCCAGGCGACGATCTTTTCGACCGTCTCGTTGGTGTCCTCGTCCTCGATGATCTCGCCCGCCTCCTTGGCCGGGGGCGGGTTGAGGGCCAGGACCTGGGTCTGGGAGCCGGCCTCGCCGACCTTGCCGGCCTCGATGCCGACGTCGCCCGTGGCCTTCGCGTCGAGCGGCTTCTTTTTCGCGCCCATGATCGCTTTCAGGCTCGGGTAGCGCGGCTCGTTGATCGCGTCGCCGACGCTGATCACGGCCGGCAGCTCGATCTCGACGGTGTCGTAGCCGTACTCGGCCTGGCGCTCGCAGCGGAGCTTGCCGTCGTTGACGTCGATCTTGATCACCTGGGTCAGCGAGGGCATCTGCAGGTGGTCGGCGACGACGGCGCCGATCGTGTAGCACTCGCCGTCATCGGACTGCTGGCCGAGCAGGACCAGGTCCGGGCTCTCGGACTCGAGAACCTTCGCCAGCGAGTAGCCGGTGGCGCAGACGTCGGAGCCGGCCAGCGCGTCGTCGGAGAGGTGCACCGAGCGATCGGCGCCGAGCGCCACCGCCTTGTGCAGGGCGCGGACCGCCGAGTCGGGGCCCATCGTCACAGCGACGACTTCCTCGACCGGGATCGCCCCACCCTCCTTGATCTGCATGGCCGCCTCGAGGGCGTGCGTGTCGAAGGGGTTGAGGTTTTTCTCGCCGCCGCGGTCCAGACGCATCGTGTTCGGATCGATGCGCTTCTGTACCGCGGCGTCCGGGACCTCCTTGACCAGGACGCAGATCTTCAAGTTGAAGCCTCCTTGGGGATGATTCTCAGCTCTTCGCGAGGGCGATAGCGCGCCTCACGGGCCCGTTGCGGGCGGGCATGTTATCGGTTGCGGGGGACCGGTTGACTGACCAGTCAATCAGGATGATACCCCGTGCGGCGGCATCTATGCACCGATCGGTGTAGAAGACCGCGAAGCGCTTGGTGGCGCGGCTATTCGCCGCGCTCGTGCCGCTCGGTGGCGGCCTCGCGGATGAAGTCGACGATCTCGTCGGTCCCCGCGCCGGGCGTGAAGACGGCGGCGACGCCGAGCTCCTTCAGCTCCGGGATGTCCTCGGCGGGGATCGTCCCCCCCACCGTGACGAGGACGTCGTCGACGCCCTGCGCCTTCAGCAGCTCCACCACTTTCGGCACCAGGGTCATGTGGGCGCCGGAGAGGATCGAGAGGCCGACCGCGTCGGCGTCCTCCTGGATCACCGTCTCGGCGATTTGCTCCGGGGTCTGGTGCAGGCCGGTGTAGATCACCTCCATGCCCGCGTCGCGCAGGGCGCGGGCGATGATCTTGGCGCCGCGGTCGTGCCCGTCCAAGCCGGGCTTGGCGACGACGACGCGGATCTTGCGGGCGGTTGCAGCCTCCATCAGCGGCGCGAAGCGTAGCGGTCCGGCCTAGAAGACCGGCGACTCGGTGTAGGTCCCGAAGACCTCTTGCATCGCCGCGATCATCTCGCCCTCGGTGGCGCGAGCCCGGGCGGCGGCGATGATCGGGGGCATCAGGTTGGCCTCTCCGGCGGCCGCCTGCTTCAGCTCGGCGAGGGCCCGCTCGGCCTCGGCGGCGTCGCGGCGAGCGCGGGTCGCCTGCAGGCGGTCGACCTGCTTGCGCTCCAGGGCCGGGTCGATGCGGAGGATCGGCGTCTCTTCGTCGTCCTCCTGGGTGAAGTCGTTGACGCCGACGACGATCCGCTTGCGTTCGTTGAGCTCCTGCTGAAAGGTGAAAGAGGCGTCGGCGATCTCGCGCTGCGGGAAGTTCTGGCGGATCGCCTCGACCATGCCGCCGAGCTCGTCGATGCGGGCGAAGTAGCCGTAGGCCGCCGCCTCCATCTCGTCGGTCAGCTTCTCGACGAACCAGGAGCCGCCCAGCGGGTCGGCGGTGTTGGTCACCCCGGACTCGGTGGCGATGATCTGCTGGGTGCGCAGCGCCACCCGCACGGCCTCCTCGGTCGGCAGGGCCAGGGCCTCGTCGTAGGAGTTGGTGTGCAGCGACTGGGTGCCGCCGAGCACCGCGGCGAGGGCCTCCAGGGAGGTGCGGACGACGTTGTTGAGCGGCTGCTGGGCGGTCAGCGAGACCCCCGCGGTCTGGGTGTGGAAGCGCAGCCGCATCGACTCCTCGCGCTTGGCGCCGTAGGTGTCGCGCATCTCCCGGGCCCAGATCCGGCGCGCCGCCCGGTACTTGGCGATCTCCTCGAAGAAGTCGACGTGGGCGTTGAAGAAGAAGGAGAGCCGCGGCGCGAAGGCGTCGACGTCGAGGCCGCGCTCGAGCGCCCGCTCGACGTAGGTGAAGCCGTCCTTGAGCGTGAAGGCGAGCTCCTGCTGGGCGGTCGAGCCGGCCTCGCGGATGTGGTACCCGGAGATCGAGACCGGGTGCCAGCGCGGCATGTGCTCGCTGCACCACTCGATCATGTCGGTGACCAGCCGCATCGCCGGCTCGATCGGGAAGCACCACTCCTTCTGGGCGATGTACTCCTTGAGGATGTCGGTCTGGATCGTCCCGCCCAGCCGCTCCGGGGGCACGCCCTGGCTCTCGCCGACCAGCACGTAGTAGGCGAGCAGGATCGCCGCCGGGGCGTTGATGGTCATCGACGTGGTGACCCCGCCCAGCGGGATGCCGTCGAAGAGCTGCTCCATGTCGTCGAGCGTGTCGACGGCGACGCCCTCGCGGCCGACCTCGCCGAGGCTGCGGGCGTGATCGGAGTCGTAGCCCATCAGGGTCGGCATGTCGAAGGCGGTCGAGAGCCCGGTCTGGCCGTGGTCGAGCAGGTAGTGGAAGCGCTCGTTGGTCTCCTCGACGGTCCCGAAGCCGGCGAACTGGCGCATCGTCCAGAGCCGGCCGCGGTACATCGACGGGTAGGGCCCGCGCGTGAACGGGTACTCGCCGGGGCGCCCGACGCGATCCTCGAGGCCGGGATCGACGTCCGCCTCGGTGTAGAGCGGCTCGATCTCCTTCCCCGAGATAGTCGAGAAATCGGCCTCGCGCTGCTGAAACTCCCGCTGCTCCCTCGGCTCGATAGCCATGCGAAGAGCCTAGCGGCGCGCGGCGAAGCGCCGGGGCGGCGGCTTGCGGTGGTTGGCGGCCAGACGGGAGGCGCCGACGCCGGCCAGGGTCGCGACCACCGTGAAGGCGAGCGCCGTCAGCCGGCGGCCGAGCTGCTCGAAGCGCAGCACCTGCCAGCCCTCATCGCGGGCGAGCGCCGCCAGCGGCGGGTCGGGGTTGACCGCGACCGGGTTGCCGACCGCGCGCAGCATCGGCAGGTCGGAGAGCGAGTCGGAGTAGGCGTAGGACTCGGCCAGGTCGATCGCGTGGCGCTCGGCGAAGGCCTCCATCGCCTCGACCTTGCCGGGGCCGTAGACGAAGGGACCCTCGAGGCGGCCGGTGTAGGTGCCCGCGGCGTCGACCTCGTAGCGGGTACCGATGCCGCCCTCCATCCCCAGCACCGCCGCCAGCGTCTCGACCACGTCGTTGCCGGCGGCGCTGACGATGAAGGCCGGCCGGCCGGCGTCCTGGTGAGCGTGGACCTCGGCCAGCATCTGCGGGTAGACCCGCGGCAGGATCGCCGCCATCACCTCGGGGCCCATCCGATCGACCGTCTTCGCGGGGACACCGCGGATCAGCTCGCGAGCGGCTCGCAAGACGTCCGCGGTGCGCTCGTCGGTGGTCCCGCGGAGGCGGTAGCGGAGATGCTCGACGGCCCAGCTGGCGAGCTGGCGGCGGCCGACGATGCCCTGCCTGGTGGCGACGCGCGCGAACTGCATCCCCGACGACCCCGCCATCAGGGTCTTGTCGAGGTCGAAGAACGCGGCGCCGCCGCTCAAGGCTAGGACCCGTTGACCTCGATCACGATCGCGTCGCCCTGGCCACCGCCAGAGCAGATCGCGGCGACGCCGAGGCCACCGCCGCGGCGCTGCAGCTCGTGAACGAGGGCGCCGATGATCCGGGAGCCGGAGGCGCCGATCGGGTGGCCGAGGGCGATCGCGCCACCGTTGACGTTGACCTTCTCCTCGTCGACGCCGAGCATCCGCACCGAGTTGAGGGCGACCGAGGCGAAGGCCTCGTTGATCTCCCAGAGGTCCACCTCCTCGGGGCTCTTGCCGATCTTCTCGAGCGCCTGCTTGGCGGCGTTGGCCGGCGTTTTCGCCAGGTAGGGGAAGTCGTCGGCGACGGTGCCGTAGGAGAGGATCTTCGCGAGCGGGGTCTTGCCCTCCCGCTGCGCCCACTCCTCGGAGGCAACGACGATCGAGGCGGCGCCGTCGTTGACGCCCGGGGCGTTGCCGGCGGTGTGGGTGGCGTCGGGGCCGCCGATCGCCTTCAGGCCGGCCAGCGTCTCGACCGTGGTGCCGGCGCGGATCGCCTCGTCGGTCTCGACCGTGGACTCGCCCTTGCGCGACTTGACGGTGACGCCGACGATCTCCTCGGCAAGACGGCCGGCGTCGGTCGCCTCGGCGGCGAGCCGGTGCGAGCGCTCGGCGAAGCGGTCCATGTCGGCGCGGGTGATCTCCAGCTCGTTGGAGACCTCGCTGGCCTCGTTGATCATCTGCTTCTCGGTGAAGGGGTTGGTGAGCCCGTCGTGGGTCATCGCGTCGATCGCGCTGACGTCGCCCATCCGGAACCCGAAGCGGGCGCCGGGCAGCAGGTACGGAGCGCCGCTCATCGACTCCATGCCGCCGGTAACGGCCACCTCGGAGTCGCCGGCGCGGATCGCCATGTCGGCGATGCCGAGCGTGCGCATCCCGGAGGCGCAGACCTTGTTGATCGTCTCCGAGGGAACCTCCTTGGGGACGCCGCCCTTGATCTGGGCCTGGCGCGAGGGAATCTGGCCCTGGCCGGCCTGCAGGACCTGGCCGAAGACGACCTGCTGGACCTGCTCGGGGTCGACGTTTGAGCGCTCCAGGGCGGCCGCGATCGCGGTGCCGCCGAGGTCGGTCGCGTCAAGGGAGGCGAGGCCGCCGCCCATCTTGCCGAAGGGCGTGCGCGCGGTTCCGAGGATCACTGAGCTGGGCATCTACTGCCTTTCTTTCTCCGAGTAGCTGGGTCTGAGTTCGGTGGGCCAGTTTAGACTCGCCCACCCATGAGAGTCGAAGTCCTGCAAGCGGAGCTGGCCGAGGTCGAGGCCGACCTGGTCGCGGTCGGCCTCTGCGAGGGCGACTCGCTGCCAGCCGCGCTGGCCGGGGCACCGGGCGCCGCCAACGCCGTCGGAGCGGCCGAGAAGCTGTCCTTCCTTTTCCCCGAGGCGCCGGCGCGGGTGCTCGTCGCCGGCCTCGGCAAGCGCGAGGAGCTCGACGCCGAGCGGCTGCGCGTCGCGGCGGCGCTGGTCGCCAAGGAGGCGGGACGGCGCAAGACGACCTCGCTGGCCTGGCTGCTGCCGGAGTCCGACGACGACGCGGCGGCCGCCGAGGGCCTGGTCACCGGGACGATCCTCGGCGCCTACCGGTTCGAGCGCTTCAAGAGCGGCGACCCCGACGACTCCGCACCGACCCTGAACTCGCTGACCCTGCTCGCCACGGCTGAGCTGGCCGGCGCGGCGGAGGCGGCGCGAGTCGCCGCCGAGGCCGCGAACCGGGCGCGCGACCTGCAGAGCACCCCGGCCAACGTCGCCACCCCCGCCTTCCTCGCCGCCCGCGCCGAGGAGATCGCCGCCGGCAACGAGGCCGTCACGGTCGAGGTGCTGGGACGCGAGGAGATCGTCGCCAAGAAGATGGGCGGCCTCGTCGCCGTCAGCCAGGGCAGCGTCGAGGAGCCGCGCCTGATCGCGCTGCGCTACGCCGGCGGCGGCAGCGCCGCCACCCTCGGCCTGGTCGGCAAGGGGGTCACCTTCGACACCGGCGGCATCTCGCTCAAGCCCGGCGCCGGCATGCAGGAGATGAAGTACGACATGTCCGGCGCCGCCGCCGTGCTCGAGGCGGTCGCCGCGATCGCCGAGCTGGGCCTGGCGATCGATTTGGTCGCGGTCGTCCCGGCGACCGAGAACATGCCATCCGGCTCGGCGATCAAGCCGGGCGACGTGATCACCCAGTACAACGGCAAGACGGTCGAGGTCAACAACACCGACGCCGAGGGCCGGCTGATCCTCGCCGACGCGCTCGCCTACGCGATCGAGCTCGGCGCCGAGCGGGTGGTCGACCTGGCGACGCTGACCGGCGCCGTGGTGATCGCGCTCGGCTCGACGTACGCGGCGGTGCTCGGCAACGACGACGCCCTCGCCGGCGAGGTCGAGCGCGCCGGCACGGTCACCGGCGAGCTGATCTGGCGGCTGCCCCTCCACCCCGAGTACAAGAAGCTGATGAAGGGCACCTTCGCCGACCTCTCCAACCTCGCCGCCAAGCGCGAGGCCGGGACGGCCACCGCCGCCTCCTTCCTCGAGGAGTTCGTCGGCGAGACCCCCTGGGCGCACATCGACATCGCCGGCACCGCCTGGGACGTCGGCCGCGCCTACACCGGCAAGGACGCCAGCGGCTACGGGGTCCGGCTGCTGGTCGAGCTGGCGCGGCGCTTCGCCCACGGCTAGCCGCCGAGGATCATGCAGGTAGCGGTGCCGTGGGCGAGCAGCTTGCCGCTCTCCGCCGCCACCAGGGTCGCCTCCGCGGTCGCCTGTTTGCGGCCGCGGTAGAGGACCTTCGCCTCGCAGAGCACCCGGCCGGTGTCGCGGCTGATCGGCCGCACGTACTTGGCCTCGAGGCCGAGCGAGGTGTAGCCGACGCCGGCCGGCAGCGTGGTGTGGACCGCGCAGCCGAGCGCCGAGTCGAGCAGGGTCGCGGCGTAGCCGCCGTGGACGACGCCGATCGGGTTGTAGTGCTCCTCTCCGGGCTCGCCCTCGAAGACGACCCGGCCCTCCTCGAGCTCGACCGGGCGCAGTCGCATCGTCACCGCGATCGGCGGTGGCGGCACCTTGCCGGTGACGACCGCGCTCATGTACTCGATGCCGGTCATCGTCGCCCCGGCGGCCGCCGTCGGCACCGGGTCCTGCCAGACCAGGGTGCGGCTGCGGGATGCCTCCGGGTCGGCGGCCGCGAACGCCTCGGCGACATCCGCGGCCGTCGAGTCGGGATCGGCGAGAACGAGCTCCTCGGCGCTCACCGGCCCCCGGCCCTCCGGGTGCCGTCAACCTGCTGGCGCACCGCGCGACTCGTCGCCGGGTAGTGGAGATCGGCGGTGATCTCCTCCTGGCTGATCGCGATCCGCGGCGCCCGGCGCCGCTGGTTCCTGTGTTTGCCGGTCAGCCTCATCTGTCGCCTCCATTCGGCTCGTCAGGCTGGGTTTCTTCAAGCAACTAACTGCATGCGGGACCCTACCCCAGTCAGTTGTTTGATGCAACCAAGTGTGCGAAGATCACACCGATGCTGCGGCGCGACTATCCGGACCAGCTCTGCTCGATCGCCAAGTCGCTGGAAGTGATCGGCGAGCGCTGGTCGTTGCTGATCGTCCGCGACGTCTTCAACGGCCACCGCCGCTTCGGCGAGATCCAGTCCTCCCTGGGGGTCGCCCGCAACGTCCTCGCCGCTCGCCTGCAACGCCTCGTCGACGAGGACATCCTCGAGCGCCGCCCGTACCAGGCGAGCCCGCCGCGCCACGAGTACTTCCTGACCGAGAAGGGGCTCGACCTCTGGCCGACCCTGATCGCCCTGCTCAGTTGGGGCGACCGCTACTCCCCCAGCCCGGGCGGCCCGCCGAAAGTGATCCTCCACAAGGTCTGCGGCGGCCAGGTCAGCGAGCGCGGCATCTGCGAGAGCTGCGGCAAGGTGCTGAACGCCCGCGACGCGATCCAGGTCCCGGGCCCGGGACGGCTGGCCCACGACGAGGCGTTAGCGTTGAACGCGACGGCGGACGAGGACTAGAAGAGGAGAGGCGAATGGCGACGGCGGCTGAGGTGCAGGCGAAGGACAAGATCTTCATCGGCGGCGAGTGGGTCGAGCCGCAGGGCGCGGAGCGGCTTGAGGTGATCAACTCGACCACCGAGGAGGTGATGGGGACGATCCCGGGCTGCACGGCGGTCGACGTCGACAGCGCCGTGGCGGCGGCCCGTGAGGCCTTCGAGTCCTGGTCGCAGACCCCGCGCGAGGAGCGGGCCGGCTACATCGCGGCGATCGCCGCCGGGCTCGGCGAGCGCGGCGAGGAGATCGCGGCGACGATCTCCCAGGAGCTGGGGATGCCGCTGAAGCTGAGTCAGATCGTCCAGGTCGGGCTGCCGATCGCGCAGATGGCCTCGATGCCGAAGCTGATGGAGGAAATCGCCTGGGAGGAGGAGATCGGCAACTCCCGGGTGCTGCGCGAGGGGGTCGGCGTGGTCGGCGCGATCACGCCCTGGAACTACCCGCTGAACCAGATCGTCGCCAAGGTGGCGCCGGCCCTGGCGGCCGGCTGCACGGTGGTCCTGAAGCCGAGCGAGATCGTGCCGCTGAACGCCTTCCAGCTGGCCGAGGTGGTCGACGCGGCCGGGCTGCCGCCGGGCGTCCTCAACCTCGTCACCGGGATCGGGCCAGTCGTCGGTGAGGCGATCGCCGCTCACCCCGGCATCGACTTCGTTTCCTTCACCGGCTCGACCCGGGCCGGCAAACGGGTCAGCGAGCTCGCCTCGGCGACCGTCAAGCCGGTGGCGATGGAGCTCGGCGGCAAGTCCCCGAACGTGATCCTCGACGACGCCGACCTCGCCCGCGCCGTCCCCGACGGGGTCGCCAAGTGCTTCCTCAACTCGGGCCAGACCTGCAGCGCCCTGACCCGGATGCTGGTCCCCCGCCAGCGGGTGGCCGAGGCCGAGGAGATCGCCAAAGCGACCGCCGAGTCGTTTACCCCGGGAGACCCCTTCGAGGAGTCGACCCGGCTCGGGCCACTGGTCTCCGACACCCAGCGCCAGCGCGTCCGCGGCTACATCGAGAAGGGCCAGGCCGGGGGAGCGAAGCTCCTCACCGGCGGCGCCGAGGCGCCCGAGGGGCTCGATCGCGGCTACTTCGTCCGCCCCACCGTCTTCTCGGACGTCACCCCGGAGATGACGATCGCCCGGGAGGAGATCTTCGGCCCGGTGCTGGCGATCCAGCCCTACGAGGGCGAGGACGAGGCGGTTCGGATCGCCAACGACACCGAGTACGGGCTGGCCGGCGGCGTCTGGTCCGACGATCAGGAGCGGGCGATCGCGGTCGCGAAACGGATCCGCACCGGCCAGATCGAGATCAACGGCGGCGCCTTCAATCCGCTGGCCCCGTTCGGCGGCTACGGCCAGAGCGGCCACGGCCGTGAGAACGGGCGGTATGGGATCGAGGAGCTGCTGCAGGTCAAGTCGCTGCAGCTCTAGTTCCCCTTAGGCTCCTCGCCCGTGAACTTCGATCTCTCCGACGAGCAGCGCCTGCTGCGCGACACCGTGCGCGACTTCGCGCGGCAGGAGGTCGCGCCGGTCGCCGAGGAGCTCGACCGCACCAAGTCGTTCCCTTACGAGATCGTCGCCAAGCTCGGCAAGCTCGGACTGATGGGGATCCCTTTCCCGCAGGAGTACGGGGGCGGCGGCGCCGACACGCTCTCCTACGTGCTGGCGGTCGAAGAGCTGGCCCGGATCGACTCCTCGGTCTGCATCACGATGGCCGCCCACACCTCGCTGGGGACGATGCCGATCTACCTCTGGGGCAGCGACGAGCAGAAGGACGAATGGCTGCCGCGGCTCTGCGGCGGGGAGCGGCTCGCCTCGTTCGGGCTGACCGAGCCCGAGGCCGGCTCCGACGCCGGCAACGTGCGGACCTCCGCCAGGCTCGAGGACGGCGAGTGGGTCGTCAACGGGGCCAAGCAGTTCATCACCAACTCCGGCACCGAGATCTCCGGCTGCGTCTCGAGCACCGCCGTGACCGGCGAGGCGAACGGACGCATGGCGTTCTCGTACCTGATCGGCCCGACCGGGACGCCGGGCTACGAGGTCGGCGAGGCCTACCGGAAGATGGGCTGGAACGCATCGGACACCCGGCCGCTCTCCTTCGAGGACTGCCGTTTGCCCGAGTCGGCCCTGCTCGGCCGCCGCGGCGACGGCTTCAAGAACTTCCTCCACATCCTCGACGGCGGCCGGATCGGCGTCGCCGCGATGGGCGTCGGCCTCGCCCAGGGCGCCCTCGACGAGGCGATCGCCTACGCCAAGGAGCGCCGCGCCTTCGGCCAGCCGATCGCGAAGTTCCAGTCGATCCAGGCCAAGATCGCCGACCTCTCGGCCCAGATCGAGGCCGCCCGCCTGCTCACCTGGCGCGCCGCCCTGGAGAAGGACGCCGGCCAGTCCTTCACCCTCACCGCCGCCCAGGCGAAGCTGATCACCGGCCGCCTCGCCGTCAGGGCGACCGAGGAGGCCGTGCAGATCCACGGCGGCTACGGCTTCATCGAGGAGTACCCCGTCTGCCGCTTCTACCGCGACGCCAAGATCCTCACCATCGGCGAGGGCACCGACGAGGTGCAGCAGATGGTGATCGCCCGCCAGCTCGGCTGCTGAACGCGGGCGCGGAACATTAAGGCCCCTCCAGGGGCGTTAAGCGACCGCGTTCGCCGGGGAGCCGAGCGGCACCGCGGTGACCTCGCCCTCGGGACGGGACGCCACCTCGGCGGCGCGGCCGACCGCACCGCCGATCCCGTAATGCGAGCAGATCGTCAGCTCGTGCTCGCGCCGCAGCGGCCGGGTCGCGTCGACCACCGGGGCGGTCTTCAGCGCCGCCGCCGGCTGCGCCGCCCAGACCCCGAAGGCGGCGCCGGCGCACTCGCGCAGCGGCACCGCGACCAGGCGGGTGGAGCGGCGGCGGCCGAGGCGGGCGACCAGCCAGGCCGGCTCGCCGCTGCGGGCGTCTACGAAGATGGCCTCGACCTTGCCGAGCTCGGCGCCGTCGACGTCGGCGAGCCCGGCCCCGATCCAGCGCGACGCCTCCTCGCTTGAGGGCAGCGCCGCGGCCTCAGGCATCGGTGTGCTTCTCGAGCAGCTCGCTGGCCGCGGTCGCCGGGTCGAGCTCGCGCCGCACCACCCGGTCCAGCAGCTCGGCGGTGCCGGGGTCGTCGGCGACGGTCGCCTCGAGGCGCCGCCGCATCCGCGAGGTGGCGATCCCGAGCACCTCGCTGCGCAGGTTGCGGGCGCGCCGCTCGGCCAGCGTCCCGGCCTCCTCGATGAAGGCCCGGTGGTCGGCGATCGCCGTCGCCAGCTCGTCGACCCCCTCCCCCCGGGCCGCCTCGGTGCGCAGGATCGGCACCTTCCAGCCTCCGGGGTCGTGGGAGAGGGCGAGCACGCCGCGGACCTCGCGGACCATCGTGTCGGTCATTGGGTGGTCGGCCTTGTTGACGACGATGACGTCGGGGATCTCCATCACGCCCGCCTTCAGCGCCTGGATCGAGTCGCCGGAGCCAGGCATCAGCGCAAGCACGATGGTGTCGGCGTGGTCGACGATGTCTATCTCCGCCTGGCCGACGCCGACGGTCTCGATCAGAACGTCGTCCTTGCCGGCCGCGTCCATCACCAGCGCCACCTGCAGGGCCGCCTCGGAGAGACCGCCGAGGGCGCCGCGCGAGGCCATCGAGCGGATGAAGACGCCGGGGTCGAGGAAGTGCTCGGAGAGCCGGATCCGGTCGCCCAGCAGGGCGCCGCGGGTGAACGGGCTGGAGGGATCGATCGAGAGCACCGAGACCTGGCGGTCGGCCTTGCGCAGCTCCGCGGTCAGGGCCCCGATCAAGGTGCTCTTGCCCACCCCGGGCGGACCGGTGAAGCCGACGATGCGGGCCTTGCCGGTGTGTGGGTAGACCTCGCGGACCAGCTCCCAGCCGGCCGGGTCATCGGACTCGATCAAGGTGATCGCCCGCGCCAGCGCCCGCTTGTCGCCGGCGAGGAGGCGCTCGGCGAGGGGGGCGGTCTTGGCGGCGTCCGCGGTCACGGGCGCTCAGTCTAGAGTCCGGCGCCGCATGCGCCTGTTCCGCTTCGCCGCCGCCCACGGGATGCTCAACCACCGCTACGGCCTGCTCGCCTGGCGCTACGCCTGGCGGCGCTTTTCGACGCGGGCCGGCCGCCGCTGGCAGACTGACGGCCTCGTCTTCCTCGGCCGGCGGCTGGAACTGGAGGTCGGCCGCCAGGGCGAGATCCGCTTCGGCCGCTTCGTCTGGATCGGCGACGGGACCAAGATCCGCTGCCACGAGGGCCTCGTCGAGATCGGCGCCAAGACGGTGATGGGCCAGGAATGCACGATCTCCGCCTACCAGCACGTGCGGATCGGCGACCAATGCGTGATCGCCGACCGGGCGATGTTCATCGACTTCGACCACGGCGTCGTCGAGGTCGAGCGGCCGATCCGCCTGCAGGGCATCTACAAGCGCGATGTCGAGGTCGGCTCCAACGTCTGGATCGGCTACGGCGCCTGCATCCTCCGCGGGGTCAGGGTCGGCGACAACTCGATCGTCGGCACCAACGCGGTGGTCACCAAGGACGTCCCCGCCAACGCCGTCGTCGCCGGCGCCCCGGCCCGGGTGATCCGGATGCGCGAGGCGCCCAAAGAGCTGCGCTGGGAGCGTCCGGTCGAGCCGGACCCCGAGGCCTGGACGACCCTCTCGCCGCCGGATCCCCGCTGAGCGGAGCGCCGGCTCAACCGAGCGCCGGGATCACGTCCGTCTTGGCGAAATCTTCGCCGACGAATAGCAGCGGCAGGTCGGATACGCGGGCGGTCGCGTAGGTCAGGCAGTCGCCGAAGTTGAGGCGAGCGGGGTGACGACCCTTGCCAAATCGGATGAAGGCGTCGCCGGCGACTTGCCAGTGCCTATTGTCGAAGGGGGTAACCACGACGCTCCAGCGCGAGAGGAACTCGGCGAGCAGAGCTTTCCCGTGGAGGTCGAAGGACCGAATCGCGACCATCCCGGTCTCGACCAGGGTCGGTGCCCCGATCGCCAGAACGTCAGCGTCGCTCATCGCGTCGACGATCTGCTCATGGCCGTCCTCTTCGAAGAGAACGGCGAGAATTGCCGAGCTGTCGAGAATCAATATCCCTCCGGTCCGATGCCGAGGATCTCCTCGATTTCGTCTTTGCTCATCGGCTTGCGCCCTTTCAGCTCGGCGGGGATCTGGGGCCAGATCTCGGTTTCGAGCCAGTGCCGCATTTCGCGATAAGGCTTCTCCTGGCCGCTCGACTGGAGCCGCAGTCGGTCGCGTCGTTCGCGCAGCGCCTGCCGCACCGCTCCCGTCTTGGTCTCCTGCGCCATCGCCGCCACTTCCGTCGCCAGCCTCTCCGTCTCGGGATCCTTGATGTTTAGGGCCATGGTGGAATTCTAGATCGATTCCACCCATCCGCCTTCCTTGCAATGATCCTACCAGAGATGAAATGTATTGTCAGCCAGACAGAACATTGCCTGCGGAACAGTGCCCCCGTGCGCCACGCCGACCGCAAGACGCGCGCCGAGGGGTTGGCCCTGAAGTTCGGCGAAAACCTCGTTCGCTGCCGGCGCCGGGCCGATATGTCGCAGGAAGAGCTGGGCTCCCGCGCCTCGCTGCACCGGACCGAGATCGGCCTGCTCGAGAACGGGCGGCGAGTCGCCCGGATCGACACGCTGATCCAGCTGGCCGGGGCGATGTCGATCGCTCCCGAGGAGCTGCTCGAAGGCATCCACTGGAACGCCGGCAGCGACCCCGCCGCCGGGCAGTTCTCGATCTCGCGCCCTCCCCCGCCGCCGCGCCGCCGCGGCCACAGCTAGGCGCCGCCTCAGGCGGGGCTGGCCTCGCCGACCAGGTCGGCGTAGACGGCCGCGGTCTGCTCGGCCACGTCGGCCCAGTCGAAGCGGCGCACGTGCTCGTAGGCTTCGGCGATCAGGCGCCGGCCGAGCTCGTCGTCGGAGAGCACCCGGATCGCCACCTCGGCGAGCGCCTCGGGGTCGTGAGGGCGGAAGCGCAATCCGGCCTCCTCGTGCGGGACCACCTCGCGGAGGCCGCCGGTGTCGGCGACGATGCAGGGGCAGCCGGAGGCCATCGCCTCCAGGGCGACCAGGCCGAAGGGCTCGTAGATCGAGGGGACCACGGTCAGGTCGGCGATCCGGTAGAGCGAATGGAGGACGTCGTCGCCGATCCAGCCCAGGAATGTGCCGTGGTCCATCAGGCCCAGCTCCTCTGCCTGACGGTGCAGCTCCTGCTCGTGAGTACCGGAGCCGGCGACCAGGAAGCGCGTGTTCGGCGCCGCTTCGAGGACTCGGGGCATCGCCTCCAGCGCCAGCTGGAAGCCCTTCTCGTAGACGAGCCGGCCGATCAGCAGGACCAGCTTCTGGTCGGGAGCGGCGAACTCGGAGCGCAGCCGGGCCAGCTCGGCGGGCTCCTGGGCGGGCAGGTCGTCGGGGTCGATCCCGTTGGGGATGACGTTGACCCGCTCCTCCTCGACGCCGAAGATGTCGGCGATCTGCTCGCGCATGTAGTGGGAGCAGGCGATCACCCGCTCGGAGCGGTTGGTGATCCAGCGCTCGACGCCGTGGATGTAGGTCTGCGGGTGCTTGTCGACCCAGCCCTGGTGGCGGCCGTACTCGGTGGCGTGGATCGTCGTCACCAGCGGCGCCTCGAAGCGCTTGGCGAGGTGGTCACAGGCGTTGGCGACCAGCCAGTCGTGGCCGTGGACGAGGTCGAACTCGTAGCGGTCGCCGAGCTCGACGCCGGCGGCCAGCATGTCGGAGTTCATCCGCTCGACCCAGGCGACGAACTCGCCCAGGTCGGTGGGCCGCTGCGGCTCGCGGATGCGGTGGACGATGACGCCGTTGGCAACCTGCTCGGCCGGCGACTCTTCGCCGCCGCGGGTCAGCACGTGGACCTCGACGTCGAGGTCGACCAGGGCCTCGGAGAGCTTGCGGACGTGGCGGGCGAGGCCTCCCTCGATCAGAGGCGGGTACTCCCAGGAGAGGATCAGGACGCGGGTCATCGCGAACTTCAGGGCTCCAGCAGGGGAGCGAGGCTCAGGTCGGGGGCGAGTGAGCGCATACGCGGGTCGACGGCCGCGGGGGAGTCTATGGCCTCGAGCATCTGCCGGGCGTGGTCGGTGGCCCGCAGGTAGGCGTAGTCGCCAGCCTGGCCACGCTCGTCGAGGAAGGCCCAGTCGCTCGACTGGGCCGCCAGCAGCTCGCGGGCGGCGCGCCGGGCGGCGTCACCGGGCAGGCCGCCGCCGAGCGCTCGCAGCAGCCGCAGCTCCAGCCGCCGCGCCCCCCAGGCGAGGTCGGCGACCGGCGGCGAGTCCCAGGTGCGCAGGCTCTTCCCCTCGCCCCAACTGGAGGTGCGCAGGGGCCGCTCGACCGGTTCGTGCTCGGCCAGCGCCTGCGGCACCGTCAGCAACCGCACCCCCGCCGCCGCGGCGCCGTCGAGGACCTCGCGGAGCCAGATCGGGCCCTCCGACCACCAGTGGCCGAGCAGCTCGGTATCGATCGCGAAGACGAGCAGCCCGCGGCGGCCCTCGGTGGCCGCGTAGGCGCGCAGGCGGGCCGCCACGTCGGTGAGAAACTCGTTCGCCTGCCGCCGCGCCACAGCCGCCGCGGCCTCGGGGTCGTAGCCGCCGCCGCCGATCTTCCAGATCCTCACCCCGCGCAGCGATTTGCCCTCGAACTCGGCGTGGGCCGGATCCGAGGGGTAGCCGTCCAGCGCCCAGAGCCAGCCGATCGCCTCCCAGTCGATCGGCAGCGCCACCGGGCCCGCCGCGGTCGCGACCGGGGCCAGCGCCTGGAACGGCCGCTCGTGGGCGCTCTGGTCGGTGCAGAACCAGCGCACCCCCTGCTCGGCGAGGCGCCACTCGAGGCCGGGCCGGTAGGCGCACTCGGGCAGCCAGAAGCCGCCGTCCCAGCCGAAGCGGCGCCGGTGCGAGCGGACCCCGGCGTCGAGCTGCAGGCGCATCCCCGCCCGGGTCGCCAGCAGCGGCAGCACCGCGTGGGTGGCGGCGGAGGCGGCGAGGGCGATCCGGCCCTCGGCGGCGGCGCGCTGGAAGGGCACCAGCGGGTTGCCGCCGGCGGCATCGAGCATCTCCAGGGCGCGGCGGTAGCGCGCCTCCTCCCCTTCGCAGGCGTCGCGGCATTCCTCTGGGACTTCGTCCCGGTCGGCGACCGCCGCGCCGATCCGCCACTCGAGCAGGAACTCGCGCAGCCGGGCGGCGGCGCCGGCGTCCTCGAGCTGGTCGGCCAGCACCGGGGTCACGGTCATCGTCAGGTCGCGCGCCACCTCGAGGACCGGCAGGTAGGAGCGGACCACCGCGTCGAACAGCCACTCCTCGCCGAAGGGGTAGGTCCCGAAGCCCTCGACGTAGGGCATGTGGCTGTGGAGGACGATCGCGAGGTCGCCGGCGCTCTCGGACCGGCTCATGCCGGCCTGCTCATGCGTGGCAGACGGCGAGGAAGTCGAGGGCGCTGTCGAGGTTCTCCTTCGCCAGCTTGAAATCGGAGGCGGCGATTGCCGGGGTGAAGCGATCGTAGAAGGGCTTGGTGAGGCCGAGGCGCTTGTGGACGCTGTCCCAGCCGAGCTTGATCGCCAGCTCGTGGGCGCGCAGCTTGCGGGCGTGGAAGAGGCCGAGCAGCTCGACCCGCGGGAAGTGCGCCTGGCAGAGCTCGCGGAACTCCTCGGCTCGGTACTCGTGGACGTGCCAGGGGTTGTCGGACTTCTCCGCCCCGGGCGGCGCCAGGGTCAGCAGGTTCGGGGTCGAGACGTAGGCGACCCCGCCAGGCTCCAGCATCGACTTGAAGTGGTCGAGGATCGCGCCGGCGTCCTGGACGTGCTCGATCGTCTGCAGGAAGACGACTGCGTCGCAGGGCTCGCTGAAGGTCTCGACCAGGTCGCGCTCGAAGCGGAGGTTCGGGCGCACGTAGCGGAGCCGCGCGTGCTCGTGGGCCTCGGGGTTGGCGTCGACGCCGACGGCGCTGGCCGCGGTCCCGGCGAGCACGCTGGAGCCATAGCCCTCGCCGCAGGCCATGTCGACGACCCGCATGCCGCCGACCCGGGCGGCGATCCACTCGTAGACGACCAGATGGCGCCGGTACCAGTAGTTCTCCTCAGGAACGTCGGGCAGGGTCCGCTCGCCGGTCAGCGGCAGCGGCGGCACCCCGGCCGGCTGGTTTTCCTGCAGGTACTGGGGTTCCATGTCGGCACCGTATTGGAGCTGGCTTCGATTGCGCGATTCCGCGTAGAGTTCCGCGCCCCATGCCAGCCTCCCCCACCGCCACGCACGAGCACATCAAGGACGTAAACACCCGCTACCACGA
>CBIHMQ010000001.1:0-40875 GCA_966211075.1 uncultured bacterium | reverse complement strand
CCAGCGCACCGCGGTGACCACGAAGAAGCCGCCGAGCCGGTCGAGGGCGCCGGGGCTGCAGGCGGCGGGCATCCTCTCGCTGTTCGGCGCCCCGAGGTTCAGCGCGAAGGTCGAGAGCGTCAACGGGAACCAGGACAGCTTCAGGACGAAGAGGAACTGCCAGACCAGCTCCTCCCCGTAGGGGTAGGGGCGCCGCACCGCCGAGACCACGGTCTTCGCGGTGAGGATCATCATGTTCCCCACCTCGGTGAAGGCCGAGTTGACGGAGCTGGTGGTTCTCTTGATTACGGCTTCGCCCGCCACCAGCTCATCGCTCTTCCGAGCGGTCCTCTGCCTTCCGCTTCTCCTCGCACCCGCTGCTCCGCCGCCCGCTGCGCCTCCGAGAGCTGCGCGATCAGCGTGTCGCGGGTCTGCTCCAGCTCCTGGACGCCGGCGACGTGTGCCTCCGCCCGCCGCGGCGCCGTCGGCAACTTGCCCGGCCGCAGGTCGCGCGCGTAGGCGGCGAGCTCGGCCTCGAGCCGGCCGATCTGCCGGCGCAGCTCCTGCCGCACCTCGATCGCCTCGCTCTCCGTTTCGGGATCGGGCAGTTGCGGCGGCGGCGCGAGAAGTTCCTCGTTCTCGTCGGGGAGGCTGGCGCAGGTCATCGCGACGATCGCCAGCTCGCGCGGGCCCAACCCCGCGTCGCGGGCACGGCGCAGCGCCTCGGCGGCGATCTCCTCCAGCTCCGGGGCGGGATCGACCCCGGCGGCGACGAAGGTGCCCTGACCCTGGCGACTGACGACCAGGCCCTCCCGCTCCAAGCCCTCGTAGACGGCGCGGACCGTATTCAGGCTGACTCCGGCCCAGCCGGCCAACTGCCGGAAGCTCGGCAGGCGCTCCCCCGGCGCGAGCTGCCCGGTCGCGATCAGCGCCCGCAACCGCCAGCTCAACTGCAGACCAACCGGCAGCTCGTCGCCGGGGTCGGTGGCAAAGGGATTCGGGCCGGGTGCGGCAGCGGCTTCACGCTGTGCCATCCGGCAGCACAGTAGCTCCCAGGGCTGTCATAGTCAACTGGCACAGCTAGGACCGGGCGAGGTGCTCACCTCCGCCGCGCCTTCCGGCCCCTTTGCCGCCGCCCAGAGCCGACGCGGCGAGACCACCCCGCAGATTCCCCCAGCCCAGCGATCTCCGGCCCCGATAAGGAAGAGACCGTAGTTGCGACCGGTGACGCTTGGCAGCGCGCACGAGGCGGAGTCGCCGCCGCTGCGCACTTTCGCCACGGTTCCGCCGCGGATCTCGCCGGCGCCGCGGTAGACGCGGACGACCCGGTAGCGATACTCGGCGCGGGCCGGGCCCAGCCGCTTTACCCCGAGCAGCCGGCCGACGATCGCCGCGTCGCTGCCGGCCAGCGACTCGCGCGGCGACGCCGGCGCGCAGGAGCAGGCCAGCGCGCTCTCAGCCCCGAGCAGGCCAAGCAACGCGACAGGAACAACCGCGATGGCGAGGCGCCCCCTGCGCACGACCTCAGCGTAACCCGTCCCCGCAAAGCCCGGTCAGAAACGGCCCCTATAGGGGCCTTAACCGTCCGAGCTCGCGGGCCTCACGGGGCGAGGACGATCTTCAGCGCTTCGCGGCGGTCGTAGAGCTCGTAGGCCTCGGCCACCTGATCGAGCGGCATGTGGTGGGTGACCATCGGCGCCGGGTCGAGCTTGCCGGCCTCGAGCAGGGCGAGGACGCGGTCGACGTGGGCGATCACGTTGGCGAGGCCGAGACGCAATTGCAGGCCCTTCAGCCAGGCGAGGCCGAGCGGGACCTCGCCGCGGCCGGCGTAGGCGCCGATCCCGGAGACGGTGCCCGCGTCGCGGGCGAGGCTGACCGCCAGCTCCAGCGGGCCGGGATCGCCGACGGCGTCGACGACGACGTCGGCGCCGATCCCCTCGGTCGCCGCCCGCACCGCGCGCTTCGGCTCGTCCTCGGTGAGGTGCAGCGGGGTGGCGCCGAACTGGGCGGCGAGGCCGAGCCGCTGCTCGACGGTGTCGATCGCGAAGACCTCGGCGGCGCCGCCGGCGAGGGCGGACTGCACGGCGCAGAGCCCAACCGGGCCTAGCCCCAGCACCGCCACCGAGTCGCCGGCCTTCATGTCCGCGTGGGCAACGGCGTGGTATCCGGTCCCCATCACGTCGCCGGCGAAGAGGGCGACGTCGGCCGACATCCCCTCCGGGACCCGGCGCAGGGTCAGGTTCGCCCGCGGGACCAGCAGCTGCTCGGCCTGGGCGCCCTGCAGGTCACCGAGCTTGGAGCCGTGCCCGAAGGTCTGGCCGTTGCGGCAGCGGTGGTAGTCGCCGCGCAGGCAGGAGGCGCAGGTCGCGCAGGCGGTGTGGAAGCAGCCGAGCACCCGGTCGCCGACGGCGACCCGTTCGACGTCGTCGCCGACCGCCAGGACCGTGCCGACGAACTCGTGGCCGATCGTGAAGCCCTGCTCGACCGGCACCCGGCCGTGGTAGATGTGGAGGTCGGAGCCGCAGATTCCGCTCGCCTCGATGCGGACGACGGCGTCATCTGCCGCCACAAGCTCGGGATCGGGCTTCTCATCAACCCGCACCTCCCCCGGCGCCTGGAACGTCACAGCCCTCATCCGCTCACCGTATACCGCGCACGCTGGGGACTCAGTTGACGCCGGCGACCTGGAAGCGGCTGGCGCCGCCGCCGCTGGGGCTGGCGGTCTCGGCGATCCGGGCCTCGAGCGCGAGCTCCTTCTCGAAGTCGGCCGCCTCACCGTGCTGGAAGGAGACGTCCTGACCTTCGAGCAGCTCGATGAAGACCTCGACGAAGCGGGCGTCGAGCTGTTTGCCGGCGACCCGGCGCAGCTCGACGATCGCGTCGTGGCTCGACATCGGCGTCCGGTAGGAGTCGCGGGCGGTCATCACGTCGTAGGTGTCGGCGACGGAGATGATCCGGGCCAGCTCGGGGATTTCGTCCCCGGCCAGGCCCCGCGGGTAGCCCTTGCCGTCGATCCGCTCGTGGTGGGCGAGGATGATCTCCGCCACCGGGCCGTAGCCGTCCAGTGAGGAGACGACCCGGGCGCCCTGCTGGGGGTGGCGCTTGATCAGCATCCAGTCCTCGTCGGTGAGCGGCACGTTGGCCTTGAGGATCCGGTCGGGGAGGATGAACTTGCCGATGTCGTGCAGCAGCGCGGCGATGTGGACCAGCTCCTCCTCGCGGCGCGAGTAGCCGGCCCGCTGGGCGATCGCCCGCGAGTAGCGGGCCACGGCGGCGCTGTGGCGGGCGGTCATCTGGTCCCGCAGGTCGAGGGTGCGCAGCATCGCGCTCAACATCCCGACCTGGAAGCTGGCCAGCTGCTTGCTGCGCAGCTCCAGCTCGCTGGCCCGCTGCTGGGAGAGCAGCAACTGGCCGAGGAGGTACTGGAAGGTGACGAGGACGACGCCGAAGAGGGCGATCGCCGAGATCCCGATCTGGTGGTAGATGAAAGCGACCGCCACGGCGAGCATGGCGCTGGCGAACTCGGAGGGGAGCACGGGCGGCAGCACTCGCAGCTTGGTTTTGAAGGAGGAGCGCTCGACGTAGCAGCCGTAGCTGGCGATCATCACGAAGTTGATCGTCAGGGCGAGCTGGAAGAGCGCGAAGACCAGCAGGTAGAACCACGCGTCGGAGAGGGTGATGCCGGTGGCGGCGACGACCTCGTGGAAGACGATGCCGCCGATCAGCGGGAACGTCGCGTAGGTGAGGATGTTGTCGAGGAAGTAGTGCAGCGGGTCCCGCTGGCGGGAGACCAACCAGCCGATCACGATGCAGCCGACCCCGATCAGCGCCGCCGGCGTGCCGCCGAGCAGCACCATCGCGACGACCAGGGCAAGGAAGCTGCCGGATACCTTGACCCGGGATTCGGTCTCGACGGCGGTGAGATCGCTGAGCACCGCGAAGCCGAACAGGACCGCGAACAGCCCCAGGTCCCAATCGCACTGCGGGGCCCGCCAGATCCCGACGGCGATGACCACGCCGAGGCTCGCGAACATCCCTGCGATCGCAAGGCGCGTGGGGCGAGTCTGGACCATTTCCTCTGGGTTTCGGGGGCTGGGGGACCGGTTTCGGCTAGAGATTCAGGGGCGCGCGGCCTTTCCCTGCGCCAGCTGGCAGCGCAGGCCGCGTCGATGCCCGCTCTAGCGGCTTCAAAAGTTAGACCCGGCCTGGGCAATAGGCAAGGCGGCTGGCCGGATGACCAAAATCTCCCAAACTCCGCAGAACCTCCGGTTTCGCGCCCTCAGCGAGGATCCCCGACCGGGCAGGTCGAGTGGCTTTCGCCCCGAAAAAGCGAAGGGCGCCCCAGGGGGGGCGCCCTTCGCACACTCAAACTTAAGAACGGACGCTTCAAACCGTCCGAGAGAAGCGTTCTAGTGCTTGAAGCCCATGCCGAGTCCCTCCTTGAGTTGAAGCCTGTTTAGCTGTGCGCTACGTGCAAGAACTTCCAAATCGCTGCCAAGTTTGTAGCACAGCTTCGCCGAAAGTTGTGCACTTGCAAGGAAACTTGTGCAGAAATGCAGTAGTACGCACGGCTATCTATGCGTAGGCGGGGCTTGATAGAGCCGTTGAGGCGGCCGGCCTTTCGGCGACTGGCGACGACCTACGCGATCAACGAGCTGGGCGACTGGATGGGAATCGTCGCCCTCTCGGTGCTGGTCTTCGAGAAGACCGACAGCGCCCTGGCCACGACCGCCCTGTTCCTCGGGACCCGCTTTCTGCCGGCCCTGCTGGCGCCGCTGCTGGTCACCCGCAGCGAGCGCCCGCCGCCGCGCTTCGTGCTGCCGGTCATCTATTGCGGCGAGGCCGCCGCCTTCGGCGTCCTGGCGCTGCTCGCCGCCGACTTCTCGCTGGCGGCGGTGATCGCGGTGGCGACGATCGACGGCGCCCTGGCGCTGACCGGCCGCTCGCTGACGAGGGCGGTCGTGGTGGCGCTGCTGGAGCCGGCCGGGGAGCTGCGGGCGGGGAACGCCCTGCTCAACGTCGCCTTCACGGCCGGGGCTGCTCTCGGCCCCGCCATGGCGGGCCTCGTCGTCGCCGGGTCCAGCGTGCAGACGGCCCTGCTGCTCGACGCCGTGTCCTTCTACGCGATCGCCTGGATCCTCCTCACCGCCGGGCCGCTGCCGCAGGCGGAGCCCGAACCGGGTCGGATGCGGGATCGGGTTCGGGCCGGAATCGCCTACCTGCGCGAGAAGCGGGCGCTGCGGCTGCTGCTCACCGCCCAGGGCGCGGCCTTCGTTTTCTTCGCCGCGGTGATCCCGGTCGAGGTCATCTACGCCAAGGAGACGCTTGGGGTCGGCGATTCCGGCTACGGGTTGATGCTGGCCAGCTGGGGCGGCGGGATGGTCGTCGGCAGCCTCGTCTTCGCCAGCATCCGCAAGGCCCCCCTCCCCCTCCTGCTCTTCTTCAGCACCCTCGCCGTCGGCGCCGGCTACCTGGGGCTGGCGGCGGCGCCCAACCTCGCCCTCGCCTGCGTCGCCTCGGTCGTCGGCGGCGCCGGCAACGGGGTCCAGTGGGTGACCGCGATCAGCGCGGTTCAGGAGCTGACCGTGGCCGGAATGCAGGCGCGGGTGATGAGCGTGCTGGAGTCGATCGGCGCGGCGATGCCCGGCATCGGCTTCATCGTCGGCGGCCTGGTGACCAGCGTCTTCGACCCCCGGATGACCTTCGTGGTCGCCGGCGCCGGTGTCTTCGCGATCGTCGCGATCATGGCTCCGCTGCTCGGCTCGAAGTGGTCCGAACGCGGTGCAAGCATGGGTCCACGATCGTTTGACTCGGGCAACGACGTTGTGTTGGAGTTGATCCCGGGGAGCAGACCAGTCAAGCCCGACCCGGAGGTGCTGCCTTGAAGAGGGGTTTCTCGATAATCGCGGTGCTCGGCGTCGCAGTGCTCATGTCGGTCGGACTGGTCGCCTGCGGAAGCGACTCCGGCGGCAAGGAGGGCGGCACGCTCGACGTCACCTACGCCTCCTTCCCGGATTACATGGACCCGCAGCTCTCCTACACGGCGGAAGGCTGGACGGCGATGGGCGAGGTCTACATCCCGCTGCTGACCTACAAGGGCGCCGAAGGCAAGGCGGGCAGCGAAGTGATCCCCGGCCTCGCCAAAGACCTGCCGGAGATCAGCAAAGACGGCAGGACCTACACCCTCTTTCTCCGCCCCGGCCTCAAATACTCCAACGGCAAGCCGGTCAAGGCCTCCGATTTCACCTACGCCGTGGAACGGATGTTCAAGGTCAACTCGGGCGGCTCGCCGTTCTACACCGGCATCGTCGGCGCCGAGAAGTTCGCCGAAACGAAGAGCGGCGGCATCCCCGGCATCAAGACCAACGACAGGACCGGCGAAATCGTCATCGAACTGACGAAACCGCGGGGCACGCTGACCAACGAGCTGGCGCTGATGTTCGTGGCGCCGATCCCGGCCGGGACGCCCAACGAAGACCTCTCGGCGGACCCGCCGCCGGCCACCGGTCCCTACATGATCGTCAACTCGAAACCGGGCCGCGGCTGGGAATACGAGCGCAACCCGTACTGGGCGAAGGCCAATTCCGAAGCGATGCCCGACTACCCGAGCGGCCACGTCGACAAGGCGATCGTGACCGTCGTCCGCAACCCCGAGACCCAGGTCAATGGCGTCGAACAGGGCAAATACGACTGGATGCAGAACCCGATCCCGGCCTCTCGCTACCAGGAAGTGAAGAGCAAGTTCGAGGGCACCCAGTTCGTCGTCCGGCCGACGATCAGCACCTACTACTTCTGGATGAACATGAAACGGCCGCCGTTCGACGACCCGAAGGTCCGCCAGGCGGTCAACTACGCGGTCGACCCGGCGGCCCTGGAACGGATCTACGCCGGCCAGATGATCGGCACCCAGCAGATCCTGCCGCCGGGGATGCCCGGCTACCAGCAGTTCGAGCTCTACCCGCACGACATGGCGAAAGCGAAAGCCATGCTCAAAGAAGCGAACCCGTCGGACCTCGACATCACCGTCTGGACCGACACCGAAAGCCCCAACAACGAAGCGGGCGAATACTACGACGGCGTCCTCAAGGAAATGGGCTTCAACACGAAGCTGAAAATCCTCAACGCCGACAACTACTTCACGGTGATCGGCAACCAGACGACTGCCGACCTCGACACCGGCTGGTCGGATTGGTTCCAGGACTACCCGCACCCGAACGACTTCTTCCAGCCGCTGCTGGCCGGCGAAAGCATCCTGCCGACCAACAACGCCAACTTCGCCAATATCAGCGACCCGGCGCTGAACAAAGAGATCGCCCGGCTCGGCGAAGAGCAGCTGGGGCCGGAGCAGGAACAGGCCTACGCGGAACTGGACAAGAAGTTCATGGAACAGGCGCCCTGGGCGCCCTACGGGACGCGGACCCTGAACACCTTCGTCTCCGACGAAATCGACCTCGACAGCATCGTCTACAACCCGACGTTCTTCGAGCACCTGACCAGCTTCCAGTTCAAGTAGGCGAAGGTGGAGGGCGTTGCCGCGGAGGAGCGTGGGCCCTGGCGCCTCGCGCTCAACCGGTTCCTGCGCAACCGGCTCGCGGTCGCCTTCCTCGGCGTCTTCGTCCTGATCGTCCTCTTCGTGCTGGCGGCGCCGCTCTGGTCCGAGCACGTCGCCGAGACCGGACCGAACCAGACCCACACCCTGCAGAAACTTCAGGTCGGCGACGAAACGCGGGAAGTGGTCAGCCCGGCGGGCCTGCCGATCGGGCCGCAGTGGTTCGGAGCGGGCGGCAAGTTCTTCCTCGGCGCCGACAGCCGGCTCGGTCGCGACGAGATGGTGCGGCTGATGTACGGCGGGCGCACCTCGCTGTTCATCGGCATCGTCTCGGGGCTGATCACGACGATCGTGGCGACGATCCTCGGCCTCCTCGCCGGCTACTACCGGGGCTGGGTCGACGCCGTGATCGCCCGCACCCTCGACGTGATCTGGTCGTTGCCGGTGCTGCTGTTCGGGATCGCGCTCGGCGTCTCCTTAGCCGTCGGCGGCCTCAAGATCGGCCCGCTCGAACTGTCCGGCGGCTCGATCTGGGTACCGATCTTCGTGATCTGCGTCTTCACCGTGCCCTACATGGCGCGACCGCTGCGCGGTGAAGTCCTTGCCCTGAGCGAAAAGGAGTTCGTCGAAGCGGCTGTCGCCCAGGGGGCCGGGCCGCTGCGGGTGATGTTCGCCGAGATCCTTCCCAACCTGGCCTCGACGATCATCGTCTTCTTCACCCTCAACGTCGCCAACAACATGCTCTTCGAGGCGGCGCTCTCGTTCCTCGGCGCCGGCGTGCAGCCGCCCAACTCGTCCTGGGGCTCGATGATCTCGATCGGCGAGGAGCTGCTGACCACGCAGCCGCTGCTGGCAATCATCCCCGGAACGATGATCCTGCTGACCGTGCTGTCCCTGAACATCGTCGGCGACGGCCTCCGCGACGCGCTCGACCCGCGCTCGAAGGTGCGGCTCGAGGCTCACGCCGGCACGGCCGAGCCGGAGGGGGCCTCGGTCTGATGGCGCGCTTCATCGTCAGGCGGCTGGCCGGGATGGCGATCGTTCTCTTCCTCGTCTCGGTGATCGTCTTCCTGGTCTTCAACGTGATCCCCAACTCGCCGCCGGCGCAGCGGCTGGCCGGCAAGAACGCGACGCCGGTCCTGGTCAAGAGCATCGAAGAAGAATGGGGCTTCGACGAGTCGCTGCCGCGGCAGTACCTGACGATGATGGAGAAGGTGTTCAGCGGCGAGCTGACCTCCTACGAACCACGGCTGCCGGTCGACGAACAGATCTTCGAACGGATCCCGGCGACGCTCTCGCTCAGCATCGGCGCCGCGATCGTCTGGCTCTTCTTCGGACTGCTGCTCGGCTACCTCTCAGCACTGAAACCGGGTGGCGCGCTCGACCGGGTACTGACCGGGGTCGCCGTCGCGGGGATCTCGATCCCGGTCTTCCTGATCGCCCCGGTCCTCATCTACTTCCTCACCTACAAGCTGGAAATCTTCCCCAGCGGCGGCTACACGCCGCTGACCGAAGAACCCTGGGAATGGTTCAAGCACCTGATCCTGCCCTGGTTCACTCTCGCCGTCCTCTCGATCGGCTTCTACAGCCGGGTGCTGCGCTCGAACATGATCGACGCGATGGACGAGGACTATGTGCGGACGGCGCGGGCCAAGGGATTGAGCGAGCGCCGGGTGATGACCCGGCACGTGCTGCGCAACTCGCTGATCCCGATCGTCACCCTGTTCGGGCTCGACTTCGGGGCGACGATCGCCGGCACCGCGATCATCACCGAATCGCTCTACGACATCGACGGCGTCGGGCTCTACGCCGCGGAAGCGATCGCCAAACTCGAACTGCCGCCGATCATGGGCGTCACCCTCTACGGCGCCTTCTTCGTCGTCTTCGTGAACGCCGTCGTCGACATCTTCTACGCGTACCTGGACCCGCGGGTGCGGCTGGGGGCCTCGGCCCGGTGAGCGACGGGGCGATCCTCTCGGTCAGCGACCTGCGGGTCGGCTTCGCCACCGAAGCCGGGCTGCTGCAGGCGGTCGACGGCGTCAGCTTCGAGCTGCGGCCGGGCGAGGTGCTGGCGATCGTCGGCGAGTCGGGCTCGGGGAAGAGCGTCACCGCGCAGACGATCATGGGCCTGACCCGCTCGCGGAACGCGCGGATCGAGGGCTCGGTGGAGTTTGAGGGCGAGGAGCTGATCGAGGCCAGCGACGCGACCCTGCGGCGGCTGCGCGGCGACCGGATCGCGATGGTCTTCCAGGACCCGATGACCTCCTTCAACCCGGTCTACCGGATCGGCCGCCAGCTCGCCGAGGCGATGCGAGCGCACCGCGACATCTCCAAGGAGGAGGCGCGGGTACGGGCGGTGGAGCTGTTCGAGGCGGTCGGCATCCCCGAGGCCGAGAAGCGGGTCGACGACTACCCGCACGAGTTCTCGGGTGGGATGCGGCAGCGGGCGATGATCGCGATGGCGCTGGCCCTGGAGCCCGACGTGCTGATCGCCGACGAGCCGACCACCGCGCTCGACGTGACGATCCAGGCCCAGATCCTCCGCCTGCTCGAGGACCTCAACCGCGAACGGGGGCTGGCGACGATCCTGATCACCCACGACCTCGGAGTGGTCGCCGAAGTCGCCGACCGGGTGCTGGTCATGTACGCCGGCAAGGTGGTCGAGGAGGGCAGCCTCGACGAGATCTTCTACGACCCCCAGCACCCCTATACCTGGGGACTGCTCGGCTCGCTGACCAGGCTCGACCGGCCGCGGCCGCCGCGGCTGCCGCAGATCGGCGGCGCCCCGCCCTCGCTGCTGGAGCTGCCGCGGGGCTGCGCCTTCCGGCCCCGCTGCCCGCACGAGTTCGGCAAGTGCCCGCGGGTGCCGGCGCTGGAGGCGCGGCTGGCGGAGGCCCCGGAACACCGCGACCGCTGCTGGCTGACTCCGGAGGAAAAGCGGGCCAAGCGGGAGGTCAATGGCCAGATCGGCCTGGAGGCACCGGGGCCATGAGCGGCGAGGCCCTGCTCGAGGTCAGCGACCTCGTCAAGCACTTCCCGGTCAAGCGGGGGATCCTGATCGACCGCGAGGTCGACCGGGTGCGGGCGGTCGATGGGATCGGCTTCCGGGTCGAGCGCGGCCAGACCCTCGGCCTGGTCGGCGAGTCCGGCAGCGGCAAGTCGACGGCCTGCCGGGCGGTGCTGGGGCTGACCAAGCCGAGCTCCGGCTCGGTGCGCTTCGAGGGGCGGGAGATAGCCGGCCTCTCCCGGCGGCGGATGCGGCCGCTCCGGCGCGAGATGCAGATGATCTTCCAGGACCCCTACGCCTCGCTGAACCCGCGCAAACGCGTCGGCCAGATCGTCGGGGACCCGCTGAAGCGCCAGGATGTCGCCTCCGGCGCCGAGCTGCGCAAGCGAGTCCACGAGCTGCTCGAGCGGGTCGGCCTCGCCAGCGAGCACTACAACCGCTTCCCACACGAGTTCTCCGGCGGGCAACGGCAACGGATCGGGATCGCCAGAGCGCTGGCGCCGCGGCCGAAGCTCGTGATCGCCGACGAGCCGGTCTCGGCCCTCGACGTCTCGATCCAGGCCCAGATCGTCAACCTGCTCGACGATCTGCAGGACGAACTGGGCCTGACCTACCTGTTCGTCGCCCACGACATCGGCGTCGTCCGCCACATCGCCGACCGGATCGCGGTGATGAACAAGGGCAAGATCGTCGAGGAGGGCACCGCCGACCAGGTCTGCGAGCAGCCGCGCGACGAGTACACGAAGAAGCTGCTCGCGGCGGTGCCGGTGCCGGATCCCAAGGAAGCGCGCGCAAGGCGGGGCTGACACCCCTCCGGCGGAAGAGGAGTTTCCGGCGTCGGGGTGTCAGCTCCGCCTCACGTAGCCTCTCGGTGGTGAGCCTGCCACTGGCACCGCCTATCAAGCCCCAGTTGGCCCTGACGCGGAAAGTCCTGCCAGAAGGGGAGGGGTGGGCGTATGAGCCGAAGCTGGACGGGTTCCGGGCGATCGTGTTTGTCGACGGCGACGACTTCTACGTGCAGTCGCGCGGTGGCAAAGAACTGCGGCGGTACTTCCCGGAGTTGAGCTTCGCGCCGGGGCGCTGGGTGCTGGACGGCGAGCTGGTGATCCGCGACAGCGACGGCAACCTCGAATTCGACTCTCTCCAGGAACGGATCCACCCCGCCCAGTCGCGGATCGAGATGCTCTCCAAGGAGATCCCGGTCCAGTACGTCGTCTTCGACCTGCTGGCCGAGGGCGACGAGGCGCTGCTGGAGGCGCCGCTGGCCGAGCGGCGGCGGCGCCTGGAGGCGATCGGCGAGCGGGCCGGGCTGGAGCTGACGCCACTGACCCCGGACCCGGCGGCGGCCGAGAAATGGCTGCGGACCGGCGAGGGCGTGATGGCGAAGCAGCTCGACGCGGTCTACGAGCCCGGCAAACGCCGCGGCATGGCGAAGGTGAAGCGCGAGCGGACGATCGACTGCGTGGTCCTCGGCTGGCGACCCGGCAAAGAGGAGGGCACCGTCGGCTCGCTGATCCTGGGTCTCTACGACGGCGACGAGCTGCGTCCCGTCGGCCACATCTCCGGCTTCAGCAAGGAAGCGAAACGGGCGATGCGCTCGATGCTGGCCCCGCTGGAGACCGGCGACCGCGGCAGCGCCGAGCCGAGCCGTTGGACCGGCGGCCGCGACCTCGAGTGGGTCGCCCTCCGCCCCGAGTTGGTCATCGAGGTCGGCTACGACCATGCCGCCGGCGGCCGCATCCGCCACGGCGCCCGCTTCCACCGGTTCCGCGACGACAAGGCGCCGGCGGAGTGCACCTTCTCGGAATTGGACGAAGGGGATTAGAAGAGGGCTTTCTGCGCGGCGGGTCCTGTCACGGGGAGAGGGGGGTCTGCGGGCGCGGTCGTCCTCGACCCCCCTCTCCCCGCGCCACCCCCCGCAGAAACCGCTCGTCTGGACTCCGAATTCCGGGAGTTGCCCGCTTTCCCAGTGGGGGTTGAGCTCGTCACCCTTCCTCTCCCCCAGCCGCGCACCGCGCGGGTGGCCTTCTTCCTCTGCTCGGGCTTCATGTAGGCGCGGCCGCGGTAGAGCTGTTCGTATGTGGGCAGGAGGTCGGGGCGTTTGGTTTCGAGCCAGGCGAAGAAGACGTCCTTGACCTCGTCGCGAAGGTGGAGGGCGACGCCACCGAGGAAGGTGGCGCCGGCCTTGCGCGCCTTCTCGACGATCGGGCGGACCTGGTCGGGGTCGTCGTTGATGCCGGGCATCAGCGGCGCGATCAGGACGCCGGAGTCGATGCCGCGCCGGCGCAACTCGGCGACGGCATCGAGCCGGGCGGCGGGACTGGGCGTGTGCGGCTCGGTGGCTCGCCAGGCGTCCTCGTCCAGCGTCGGCACCGACATGTTCACCGAGACCGGCAGCTTCTTCGCCATCCGCTGGTAGATCTTCACGTCGCGCATCGCCAACGGCGACTTGGTCAGCACCGAGACCGGCGTTTCCGCCCGCTCCAGCGCCTCGAGGATCTCCGGCATCATCCGGTAACGGCTCTCGACCCACTGGTAGGGGTCGGTGTTGGTCCCCAGCGCGACCAGGTCCCGCTCCCAGCTCGGCCGCGCCAGCTCCGCCCGCAGCAGCTCCGGGACGTTGACCTTTACGACGATCTCCCGCTCGAAGTCCCGCCCCGGATCGAGGTCGAGGTATTTGTGCGTGCGCCGGGCAAAGCAATAGGTGCAGGCGTGACTGCAGCCTCGATAGGGGTTGATCGTCCAGCTGAATCCGTACCTCCCACCGGGCACGTGGTTGAGCGCCGAGCGGGCGCGGACCTCGTGGAAGTTGATCCCCATCGCCTCCGGCGCGTCGAAGGTCCGGACCACGGTGCCGTCGCCCACCCCGGGCAACCGCAGGTCGTTCTCGACTCTTTGTTCGTCCCATCTCATACGAACGTATGTTCGCATACGGGGTCGGCGGAAAACTGGCGGCAGCGCGTCCTCTCCGCGATTTGCGGGGAGAAACAGCCGGGACGACGAGGGACAACTAGAGGCTGGAGCCGGTCTCGTCGCGCTTGTAGGCGGCGAGCTGCTCGAGCGCTTTGCCCCGGGCCTTGGCGCGCAGCGGCGGCAGCAGGGCGACCAGGTGGCCGGCCGGGCCGAGGGCCTGCTTGGCCCAGTTGCGGAAGTCGAACTCGTCGACGTGGTCGGCGATGCGGCCGTCGGGAGCGAAGCGGAAGCGGGCCTGGATGTCGTTGACGACCGGTCGGCCGGTGGAGAACGTGTAGCGCGCGATCCAGTGGGCGGTGCCGGTCTCCTCCCCCGCCTCGTGCTCGTGGAGCTCGATCACCAGGTCGGTGGCGCGGCCGGTCAGCATCCGCCACATCGCCCCGACGTCGTCGCCCTCGAGGTCCCCGAAGGCGGGGTCGCGAAAGTGGGCGCCGGGCGCGTAGCAGGCGGTCATCGCCGCCCCGTTGCACTCGCCGAAGGCCGCGTACAAGCGCTCGATCGTCGCCAGGTTGTCGGCCGCGGCCACCGGCTCAGCCTCTGGCGGGGAGCTCGCCCGCGATCACGTAGCGAAGGACGTCGACGACCTGCTCGGCCTCGCGGGCGGTCGCCTCGGCAGCCCGGTCGACCTCCTTGAGCGCGTGGTCGAGCTCGGGGTCGTGGAGGGTGACGATCGGCTTGCCGAGCGCAGCCGCGAAGCCGGCGTCGAAGGCCGCGTTCCACTGCCGGTACTTGTCGCCGAAGCGGACGACGACTAGGTCGGCGTGGCGGATCATCGTCTGGGTGCGGATCGCGTTGACCCCGGCGCCCTTGTGGTCGCGCCAGAAGGGGTCCCGCTCCGGCCCCAGCGTCCCGGTCCCGGCGTCGTCGGAGGCGGCGTGGTCGGTGATCGGCGCCGAGAACACCACCGGTAGCCCGGCCTCGGCAGCCCCGTCCTCGATCCGCTTCCGCCAGTCGGAATGGATCTCCCCAGAGAGATACACGTGCCAGGTGCGCTCCGTCATCACCCCGATCCTAACCACGCGTCTGCCCTGACCCGCCTATAGGACGGGCAGGGGCAGACGCGTCCAGGTTGCTACTGTAATTAACGTGAACGTAAGGAGCCGGTTCACCGGGGGCGCCGGGGTCGACGCCGACCATGAGCACTACAAGTGGTGGGCGCTCTCCTGCACCAGCCTGGGGATGCTGCTGGTCGCGACCAACTCGGGGACGCTGATCATTGCCCTGCCGGACCTCGAGCGGGCGCTCGGGACCAGCCTGCTGGAACTGGTGTGGGTGATCCTCGCCTACATGATCTCCTCGACCGTGCTGGTCCTCGCCGCCGGTCGCCTCTCGGACCTGTTCGGCCGCCAGACCGCCATCCTAGGCGCCTTCGCGATCTTCGCCGCCGCCTCGCACGGCGCCGGCTACGCCGCCGACGGCACCCAATTGAGCCTCTGGCGGATCGTCCAGGGGATCGGCGGCGCCTTCATCTTCGCCAACGGTCCCGCCCTGGTCACCGACGCCTTCCCGCGCGAGCAGCTCGGGCTGGCGATGGGAACGAACACGATGGTGGCGGCAATCGGGCTGGTCGTCGGCCCGGTCCTCGGCGGTGCCCTGGTCGCGATCTCCTGGCAGTGGGTCTTCTGGTTCAACGTGCCGCTGGCCCTGGCCGGGGCCCTTTGGGCGGCGCTGGTCCTCCGCGAGCTGTCCAGCCGGGACACCGTCCGCGGCCTCGACCTTGGCGGCACCCTCGCCTTCGTGGTCGGCCTGACCGGCCTCGTTTACGGAATATCGCGCGGCGGGCTCTCCGGCTGGGACGACTCGCTGGTCATCGGCAGCCTCGTCGTCGCCGCCGTCCTACTGCCGCTCTTCGTCCTCATCGAGCATCGCGGCAAGGCGCCGATGCTCGACCTCTCGATCTTCCGCAACCGCCTCTTCGCCGCCGCCACCGGCGCCGCCTTCATAAACGGCCTCTCGCGCTTCGCGTTGATGTTCATCTTCGTCTTCTACTTCCAGGGCGCCCAGGGCGACGACCCGATCACGGCCGGGATCAAACTGGCGCCGATGGCGATCGGGATGCTGGTCTCCTCCCCGCTCGCCGGGATCTGGGCCGACCGCCACGGCTCCCGCACGCTGGCGGCGATGGGGATGCTGGTGACCGCCCTGGGGCTGGCGGCGATGACGACGCTGCAGGCCGACACGGCCTACTGGGAGGGCGGCCTCTGGCTGGCCCTGGTCGGGGTCGGCTCGGGGATGTTCAACTCGCCGAACACGGCGGCGATGATGGGGACGGTGCCGACCGAGCGGCGCGGGATCGCCGCCGGGGCGCGGACGATGCTGCAGAACACCGGCGCCGTGATCTCGATCGCCTTCGTGCTGGCGATCGTCACCAACTCGATCCCCAAAGAGGTCCTCTTCGCAATCTTCTCCGGCCTCGCCACCGGCCTCTCCAGGGTTCAGCTCGACCCCTTCATCCACAACATGCACACGGCCCTCTGGGTACTGGCCGCAACCTCGGTGCTCGGCGCCGGAGTCTCGCTGCTGCGCCCGCGCGAGCACGGCGCGGCACGGTCCTGCCCGCCGGCCGAGGCGATCGAGGAGGCCATCGCCGACGAGGTTCGGGCCGTCCCATGAGCGGCGCCGGCGAGCGGGAGCTGCGGATCGGCGAGGTCGCCAGGCGGGCCGGGACGACGCCGCGGACGATCCGCTACTACGAGGAGCTGGGACTGCTGCCGACCGCGAGCGGCCGCGAGCCCGGCGCCCACCGCAGCTACGCCGAGGCCGACGTCGAGCGGCTCGCCGAGGTCCTGCGGCTGAAGGACCTGCTCGGCCTCTCGCTCGAGGAGCTGAAGGAGCTGGTCGAGGCCGAGGGCGCCCGCGCCGCCCGCCGCCGCGAGTGGGACGCCGGGGTCGAGGACACGGCCCGCCGCCACCAGATCCTCGAGGACGCGCTCGCCCACCTCGGCCGCCAGCTGGAGCTGGTGCGGCGCCGCCGCGACGAGATCGCCGCCCTCGAGGAGGAGCTTGTCGCCCGCCGCCGCAAAGTCCAGGGCCTATTGCGCGAGCTGGACCGGGCGCCGGCCGCGCGCTAGGCCACCGGAGCGCCGGCGGTCTGCTCCTCGAAGTGCTTGCTGAGCATCGTCACCTGGCCCTGGTAGTTGGAGCCGAGGTCGGCGCCGTAGAGGCGCTCGGCCGGTGCCTCCATCCATTCCAGGCCGAGCTTGCAGACCGGCTGGCGGTGCTCGACCATGAAGGAGACGTCGCGGGCACGGACCTCGAGGGCGGCGCGGCTGCCGTGCCGCTCGCCGGCCGGGTCGTAGCCGAAGCCGGGGTCGAAGAAGCCGGCGTAGTGGGTGCGGAGCTCGCCGGCGGTCGGGTCGTAGGCCATCATCTCAGCGGCGATCTGGGGCAGGATGCTGACCCCCTCGGCTGAGAGCAGCAGGTAGAAGATCTCCGGCTCGAGGACGATGCGGCCGCCCGGCTCGGGGTGGACCGGGTCCCAGTAGTCGGTCCAGCGGTAGGCGCGGACCTTGGAGAGGTCAACGGGAAGGCTGTTCTTCTTGGCCCGGTAGCCGACCACGCGGTCGGCGGGGCCGGAGAGGTCGAGGCTGAGGAAGAGCCCGTCGGCGACCGCCAGCTCGGCCGGGTCGAGCGGACGCGAGTCGAGGTAGAGCAGCGGGCTGCGCGCCTGTAGCTCGCGGATCTCGTCGTCGTCGACCCGGACGTTGCCGCGCTGCAACCGCAGCTGGTTGAGCGAGAGGCCGGTTTCGACCTGGATCGCGAAGGAGCGCGGCACCACCTCGAGGTAGAGCCTGCCGCGGTAGCCGGGGCGGATCTCGTCGAAGCGGTGCTGGCGGTCGGTGATGACCCGGGTGAAGACGTCGAGCCGCCCCGTCGAGCTCTTCGGGTTGGCCCTGGCCCGCACGTCTTCGGGCAGAGCGAGCTCCTCGATCAGCGGCACCAGGTAGGGACGGTCGCGCTCCAGCACCGCCCCGTCGCGCAGGTCGATCTTCTGAAAGGCGAGACCCTCGAGCTTCTCCTCGACGGTGGAGTCGACGTCCGGCAGGAAGGAACAGCGCAGCGCCCAGGCGAAGTCGCCGAGGCGCAGGTCGATGCTGGCCGGCTGGATCGCCTCGGGGCGGATCCGGTAGTCGCCGGAGCTGACCCACTCGTCGTCTATCGCCCGCCGGAGGGCCTGCGAGGGGAAGACGCCTGCGGTCACCCAGCAGAGACTATTCGCCGCGCCTCGCTCGCGCCTATATAAGGGGACAGGGCGAACTCGAGCACGTCGGGCAGCAACTCCTCGAGCTGTTCGGCTTCGCCGGCCAGGACCCGTCGCCCCAGCAACGAGGCGATCCCGCCGACCACGGCTTCGTCGGTCGCCGCCGGCACGGCCTCCCCGTCGGGGGCCACCGGAGCGCCGTCGCGCAGGTGAGGAACGAAGCTGTCGACGGCCGTCTGGTAACGGTCATAGACACCGGGCCCGGCGCGCAGGCCCTCGACCAGGGTGATGCTGGCCAGGGCCGGATCGGCGGCGAACTGGATCACCAGGGCGACGATCGCCTCGCGCACGCGGATCGGCCAGGGACGGTCGCCAGCGGCCGCGCAGGCGCCCGCGACCCGCTCCCGCACCCGCTCCACCGCCGCCTCGTAGGCGGCGTAGAAGCACTCGTCCTTGCTCTCGAAGTGCTTGTAACAGTCACTCTTCGAGACCGCCGCCCGCTGGCCAATCAATGACACAGTGGTTTTTTGATACCCAACCTCGAACAGGGCTTGAGTGAGGCCCGTAATCAGCCTTTCGCGCTGATTACGGGCGACGAACTCAGGGGACAAGCCGTGGCGCCCGCGGGGTAAACGCTCCATTTACCCATATAAGTCTGCCACCGTACTGTCAGTTTCGTCGTCTCCCTACCTGGTCGGTTTTCCTACACCACGGTACGGAGAGAGGACGAAGTCGAGCAGCTCGGGCAGGAGATCGGGCGCCCGCTCGGCCTCGCCGCGGCGGATCTTCCCGTTGAGGATCCAGGCGACGCCGCCGACCAGGGAGTCCTCGATTGTCGGCGAGAGGCCGGTGTCCTCCGGCGCGTTGCGGCGCATCAGCTCGACGTAGCGTTGCTGGGCGTCGTCGTAACGAGCGCCGGAGGCTGGTGTCGCCGAGCGGGCGTCGACGACGCACATGCTGGCCTCGGCCGGGTTCTCGGCGAGATAGGCGAGCAGGGCGGTGAGGGCGGCCTCAACCCGGGCCGGCCAGTCATCATCGGCCTCGGCACAGGCCTCTTCGACCCGGGCAAGCGCGTCCTTCAGGGCGCTGTCGATTGCGGCGAGGTAGACCTCCTCCTTGCCGTCGAAGTTGTCGTAGAGGGTTTTGCGCGCGACCCCGGCCCGGCGGACGATGTCGCCGATCTTGGTCGCCTCATAGCCCTGCTCGGCGCTCAGTTCAGCGATCGCATCCATGATGCGACGGCGCTTACGCACAGCGACGAACTCCTTTGGAAGCACGGGCCGAGTCGGCTTCACCTGTGCTCCCCTGGTTGGGGGCGGGAGCATCGACCGAAGAATAACCGCGTCTCCCAAAAGAACGCGCGTGACATCGACTCTTTTGGTACCGTGAGGGGACTTTAGTTGTTTTTATATCGAGGAATGCGGGTTTCTCGGTGCCCTTTGATCGAATCCAACTCAGCAGGGAGATGCTGCGCGCGGCAGTCGGCGACGGCTGGCCAACGGCGCAGGTAGACGCGGCAGCGGAGCTGCTGGCGAACAGCGACGGGAAGTTCCCCTCCGGGGCTCGCAAGCTCCCCTCCGACCTGGTCAGCGCCGTCCAGCGCGAGCGGCTGATCGCGGCGATGCTGAAGGCTGCCGCCGAGCTGGGCTACCGGCAGGCGACGGTCCAGGACGTGATCGACCGGGCCGGGGTCTCGCGGCCGACCTTCAATGAGCACTTCTCCAACAAGGAAGACTGCTTCCTCGCCGCCTTCGACACCACGGCGGCCCGCCTGCGCGGGCGGATCGACGCCGCGGCCGAGAAGGGTGGCGCCAACTGGCGCACCCGACTGCGCCTCTCACTCGAGGAGCTCCTGCACTTCGTCGGCAGCGAACCGGAGGCGGCGCGAGCCCTGATCGTCGAGGCGCGGGCGGCGAGCGCCGAAGCCCTGCTGCGCCGCGACGACCTGCTCGATTACTTCGCCGGCTCCGTCGACGCGCTCGTCCGCGACCACCTCCCGGACGCCACCTCCCACTCCGACATCACCGCCGCTGGCGTCGTCGGCGGCGTCGAAGCCCTGCTCTACTCGCGACTGAACAAGGGTGAGCTCGACGATCTCGACTCCCTCCTCCCCTCGCTCATGTACTTCATCGTGCTGCCTTACGAAGGCCACGAAGCCGCCAGCGAAGAGCTGGCCGTGGCGCTGGGCTGAGGCGATTAGCGGCGAGGATATGCTCCGCGAATGCGGGCACCGAGGGTGGCAAGGGGGAGCTTGGGCTTCCTCTTCTTCGCCGCGGCGCTGATCGGGGTGACCGCGGCCTTCGCGCCGCGGACCTTTTACGACGACTTCCCGTTCGTCGCCAGCTGGGTCGAGCTGCTGCCTCCATACAACGAGCACCTCGTCACCGACGTCGGCGGGCTCTACCTCGGCTTCGCGGTGCTGTTCGCCTGGGCGGCGGTAACGCTCAACCGCACCTTGACCCAAGCCGTCTGCGCTGCCTGGCTCCTGACCGCGACGATCCACCTCGTCTTCCACGCCGGTCACCTCGAGGGCTTCTCGACCGCCGACGCAATTGCCGAGATCGCCTCGCTGGCGCTCCTCCTGGTGCCGCCGCCGTTGGCGGTCTGGGCGACGAAGCCGGCAGGGCCGGGGGCCTGACCTAGGCCCGAGCCGGCGGAGGCTCGTCAGCCTCCCGGCACGCCTCGAGGATGCCGCGCACGCACTCGACCTGATCGGCAAGCCCGATGACGTAGAAGCGCTCTTCGGCGCCGCGGACCTTTGCGGTACGGACCAGCCGCAGGACGTCGAGCCGAGCCAAGGTCTTGACGTGGTAGGCGACGTTGCCGAGCGGCATCCCCATCAGCGTCGCCAGCTGGGTCGAGCTGGCTGTTTCGAAGCGGCCATCTAGATATGCCCGCAGGATCCGCCGGCGCAGCGGATGGTTGAGGGCAGCAATCAGCTCGGGGGTCTTGGGGGGCATCGGGGTGGACCGGGACGAGAACAGTCGATCTCTCGAACGCTCTCCCCGCGTTCAAAGAGATTAGGGCATAAATGGCCTAACAGCAGGGTTCTCAAGGCGAGAGGCTGGGGCATGCCGCCGCAACGACGCAGGAAGCCCCGCTCGCCGGAGCACGCGGCGTTGGGCGAGGCGGTGCGGCGGCTTCGCCTCGAGTCTGGGTTGAGTCAGGAGCAGCTCGCCGAACGGGCCGGCAAAGACTTCACCCTGATCGGCGGAATCGCGCGGGGTCAACGCAATCCCAGCTTCGAGACCCTGCTCCGCATCGCCGCGGGCCTCAGCACCACAGTCGGCGCCGTCGCGGCCCTCGCCGATGAGATCGGAAGTTGAACAGTCAGCATCGTTCATCCGGAACATAGACTATAAGCTATGGCCTGACGGCAGCCGGCCGAACAGGCTGCGGGCGTGGCAGGGACCAACCCAACCGCGCCGCAACTCGGCGAAGCGATCCGGGAGCTGCGCACGCGGCGCCAGCTCTCCATCGAAGACCTCGCCGGGATCGCCGAGATCCACCCGTCGACCCTTTCGAAGATCGAACGGGGTCTCAGCAATCCACGCTGGGAGAACGTCAGCGCCCTCGCCTCGGCCCTCGCGATCGAATCCTCCGCGCTGGTCCGGCTCGCCGAGACCATGGCGCGTGCCAGGCAACAGCGGGCCAAGAAGACGGCCCGAGCGAAGAAGTCCCGGAAGCGATCAAAGCCAACCTAGACGATAGGCTATGGCGCCTCCAGGGCGGCACCGGAAGGCTGCCGCCCTGTGCCGCCCACTTCTGCTCAACTCGGATCCGCGATTCGCCGTCTCCGGACCGAGCGCGAGCTGACCATCGAAACCCTCGCCTCGACCGCGGGCATCCACTGGACCTACCTGACCGGCATCGAGCGCGGTCACCGCAACCCGACCTGGAGGGTCGTCGGCTCGATCGCCTGTGCCCTCGAAGTCAAGGTCTCCGACCTGGCCCGCCTCGCCGAAACGCCGCTCGACCGCGGCTGACCCTCGCCGTCGGCTCAGGTTTTGCGCTCGAGGTCGGCGACCTCCTCGGCTTTCTCGTCGGCGCGATTCTGGGCTCGGTTCAGCTCGTCCTTCTTCTCGCCCTTGCGCTCCTCGCGCTTGCCCTGGCGACGCAGCGAAGCGTCGTCGGAAACGTCTCCAGCGACCTGCTTCGCCTTGCCGGTGATCTTGTCGAGAATTCCCACGCTCAAACTCCTTTGTGCTCGTCGTCTGCTTGACACAGACCTACCCCCTGGGTTGAGCTCCGAACATCGCCGGCCCGGTTTGCCTCGGTAACGCGAGGGGTACCGGTTGGCCCATGCCAATCGCACTGCTGCTCATCGTCATCGGGATCGTCCTGGCGCTGCTGGTCCACTACGCGCTGGGGATCATCTGCATCGTGATCGGCCTGGTGCTGCTGATCTGGCCACGGATCGCGGCCGGGCGCGACGCTCGCATTTGAGCGCTATGGCACGACCGGGTCGGCAGAGCGGGGACCCCGCTCTGCCGCAGCGGAGGGGGTGGGATTCGAACCCACGAGCGCCTTGCGACGCCAACAGTTTTCGAGACTGCCCCGTTCAACCACTCCGGCACCCCTCCGGGCACGGCGAAGACAAATCCTAGCCCAGACTTAAACAGTCGTTCGCCGCTGCCGAAGTACTCCCGTGGACTCACGGGAGCAAACCCGCGCCGGGCAGTTCTTCGACCGCCATCCGCGACTGCTGCGAACGCTGGCGCTGGCAGCATTGGTCTGGGGCCTCGGCTACCTGACCTGGCGCGTCGGCTGGAGCGGCGAAGGCGCCAACCCGGTCGCCTTCGCGCTGCTGCTGGTCACCGAGGTCTACGGGCTCTGGGCGCTGGCGGTGCTGACCTGGTTCTCCTGGTCGCGGCGGCCCTCGCCGCGACCGGCGGCTACCCCGGGCCGCAAGGTCGACGTCTACGTATGCACCTACGACGAGCCGGCCGAGGTGATCATGGCGACGCTGGCCGGCTGCCGTGCCCTCACCTACCCGCACACGACCTACCTGCTCGACGACGGCCGCCGCGAGGAGATGCGCGAGCTGGCGCAGCTGGCCGGTGCCGGGTACCTGACCCGGCCCGACAACTCCCACGCCAAGGCGGGCAACATCAACGCGGCGCTGCCGCGCACCGGCGGCGACCTGGTCCTCGTCCTCGACGCCGACCACGTGCCGATGCCGGACGCGCTCGACGCCGTCGTCGGCTACTTCGACGACGAGCGGATGGCGATCGTCCAGACCCCGCACGACTTCTTCAACCACGACTCGGCCCAGCACTACGACACCGGCCGCCACGAGCAGTCGCTCTTCTACCGGGTGATCTGCCCGGGCAAGGACCGCCACGGCGCCGCCTACTGGTGCGGCTCGGGGGCGCTGATCAACCGCCACGCCCTGCTCGAAATCGGCGGCGTCGCCACCGAGACGATCGCCGAGGACTTCCACACGACGATCCGGCTGCAGCGGCACGGATGGCGGAGCCGCTACCACGACGAGATCCTCATCCAGGGCCTCGCTCCCCACGACCTCGACAGCTACCTGCTGCAGCGCGACCGCTGGGCGCGCGGCAACCTCGCCGTCTTCACCCTGCCCGAGTCCCCCCTGCGCGCCCGCGAGCTGAGCCCGCTGCAGCGGCTCTCCTACTTCGCCAGCCTGTTCGCCTACCTGGCGCCGCCGATGCGGCTGCTCCTGCTGCTGACCCTCGGCCTGGTGCTCTGGACCGGGGCGCTGCCGATGAAGATCAGCGTCGTCGCCCTGGCGGCGCTCTGGGTCCCGTACATCGTCCTCAACCTCGGCGCCGGCTCGGCGCTGGCGCGCGGCTACATGCGGATCCCCGAGACGGCCCACTACGAGCTGCTGACGATGGAGATCTACACGCGGGCGCTGCGCTGCGTCTTCCGGCCCGGCAAGACCGCCTTCAAGGTGACCCCGAAGCAGGGCAACGACGGCGGCGGGTTCGAGGCCGTTCGCAAGCTCCACCTGGTGCTCTTCTGCACCGTCCTGCTGGCGGCGGGAACGCTGCTGCGCCTGCTCGATCTCGGCGGCGTCGGGCCGCTGCCCGACCTGCCGGGGATCGCCGCCTGGATCGTGCCGCTGCTGGGGATATACGAGCTGCGGCGACTTGCGAAGACGATCTCGGCCGTCGGCCGGCGTCGCCAGCGCCGCCTCGTCTACCGCTTCGAGGGCGACGCCCCGGCCCACTGCTTCGCCGACGGCGGCCACGTCCCGGCCCGCCTCGTCGACGCCAGCGCCGCCGGGGTCGGCCTGGTCGCCGAGGAGCAACTGGAGGTCGGCCACCGCACCGCCGTCCTGCTCGAGCTCGACGACGCCGCCGGCACCCGCCATGAGGTCGCCGCCCAGATCGAGGTTCGCAGCTGTCGCGAGGTCGAGGGCCGCTTCCTGGTCGGCGCCACGATCGCCGCGATCGACCCCGACTCCCGCCTCCGCCTGATGGAGTGGTGCTACGTCGTCTGCAGCCACGAGCGCCTGCGCGGCCACCGCCCGGCCACCCCGGGCCTACCGGGATCCGGCGACGCCGAGCCGATCGTGGTCTCGCTCGACGACTACCGGGCGGCGACCAGCGACCCGGCCGTCTCCACCGCCGGCATCTGAGCCGCGAGCTCGAGGACCCGCGACCGGGCGGCGAGCCAGGCACCCGCCTCAGGGTCGATCCAAGCGACGATCCGCAGCATCTCCTCGGATCGAGCGGCAACGTCCTGGCCGAGCAGGCAGTCGTGGTGGGCGACGCGGTTGCGGAAGCGACGGATGCGGTCCATGGAGGAGGCCAGGTCCTTGCGTGTGGCGGGCCCGTGCGGGAAAGCTCGTCGCAGTCGCTCGCGCCAGAGATCCTCGTAATGCTTGTTGAACAGGCTGACCCAAAAGCCGAATTGAACACCGGCCACCACCCCACCGCGAGTGATCGGCTTGCCTTTCTTCAATCTCTCGATCGCAACGATCACCCGCTTGATGGAGCCTGCCCGTGGTCGCCTTCAGCCGCGTTGAGGAAGGGAGCAAATCTGGCTGCCGAGAGCCACGTGTCCGGAGTGGACGATGCGTAACTCATTGTCTGCGCTATCATAGCCGCGGATGCCCCGGTACCGCCTAGGACTCTCGCGAGGGAGTTATGCGGCCGGGGCTTTGCTTTGGTGCGCAGCCAGTCCGCGGAGACCTACTCGCCGCCGCCGGCGCGGCGCAAGCGCTCGGCGATGACGTGGAGGTGCTCGATCAGCTCGGGAGGCTCGTGGATCTCGAAGTCGACGCCGAGCATGGCGATGCGGGTCATCAGCCAGCCGAGGTCGTCGTCGCCGGTCCGGTACTCGCAGCGCTCGGCGTCGATCGGGGTGAAGCGGCCCCAGTAGGACGGGAGGCGGCGGGTCATCTGCTAGGCGGGGGCGTGGAGGGTGACGCGGGCCTCGTAGCGGCTGGGGCGATCGGAGATGCCGCGCTCGACGAAGGCGGCGGCGTCCTTGGCGGGCAGGCGGCGCGGCGCGAAGCGCACCCCCATCCCGGCCGGGCGCTCGAGGCGGTCGACCCGGAAGCTGCGCCAGTCCTCGCGGCCGCGGTCCCAGGCCACCAGGTACCAGCGGCGGCCGCGGTTGACCAGCGAGTGCGGCTCGACCTCGCGGCGGCTCTCGGTGCCGTCGCGCCGGGTGTAGGCGAAGCGCAGGCAGTCGCGGTCGCGGCAGGCGGCGGCGATCGCGGTGAGGTGCTGGGGGTCGACCACCGGGCCGTCGACCGGGGTGGCGACGGTCGCCGAGCCGAGCGCGGCGACGCGGCGGCGCAGGTGCGCGGGCAGCACCTGCTCGAGCTTGACCAGGGCCCGGACCGAGGTCTCCTCGATGCCGGCGACCGAGGAGCTGGCGGCGGTGCGGAGGCCGACCGCGATCGCGATCGCCTCCTCCTCGTCGAGCAGCAGCGGCGGCATCGCCGTCCCGGCCCGCAGCGTGTAGCCGCCGGCCGGGCCGGTCAGCGACTCGACCGGGTAGCCGAGCTCGCGGAGCCGCTCGACGTCGCGGCGGATCGTCCGGCCGGAGACGCCGAGCCGCTCGGCGAGCTCGGCGCCGGGCCAGTCGCGGCGGCCCTGCAGCAGGGCCAGCAGCTCCAGCAGTCGGCTCGAGGTCTCGTTCATCTCGAATTCATGGTTCCGATGATTGCGGACAGATCCTGACCTAAATCGTTCCTAGGGTGCGCGCCATGTCGGCAATCCCGAAAGGAACGAAGAGATGAGCGAGAGAGACAGGTACATCCCCGGCGTCCCATGCTGGGTGGACACGAGCCAGCCCGACCCGGCGGCCGCGGTCGAGTTCTACGGCGGGCTGTTCGGCTGGGAGCTGGAGGACCGGATGCCCGCGGAGGCGGACGGCAACTACTTCATGGCCAGCATCGACGGCAGGGAGGCCGCCGCGATCAGTTCCCCGCCGGCCGGCCAGCCGCCGCACGCGACCTGGAACACCTACGTCTGGGTCGAGAGCGCCGACGAGACGGCCGAGAAGGTCCGGGCCGCTGGCGGCAAGGTGCTCGACGAGCCGTTCGACGTCATGGAGGCGGGTCGGATGGCGGTCTTCGCCGACCCCGAGGGCGCCGTCTTCTGCGCCTGGGAGCCGGGCCGGCATCGCGGCGCCAGGGTCGTCAACGAGGCCGGCTCGCTCAACTTCAACGACCTCAACACCCGCGACGTCGCCGCCGCCAAGGAGTTCTACGGCGCCGTCTTCGGCTGGGAGGTCCTGGAAATGGACGGCGGCTTCAACGCCTGGGCGCTGCCTGGCTACGGTGAGTTCCTCGACGAACTGAATCCGGGGACGGTCGAACGGATGGCGACGATGGGCGCCCCGAAGGGATTCGAGAACGTGGTCGCCAGCATCGTCCCGATCCCCGACGACCAGCCCGACGCGCCACCGCACTGGGGCGTCACCTTCGCCACCGAGGACGCCGACGCTATCGCCGCCAAGGCGGAGGAGCTGGGCGGCGAGGTCCTCGCCGGTCCCTTCGACGCCCCCTGGGTGCGGATGGCGGTGATCGTCGACCCGGCCGGCGGCATCTTCACGGCCAGCCAGTTCGTCCCGGAGAACAACAACAGTGGACTGGGGGGAAGTCGAAAGCGCTGAGAACCTGAACGGAGAGGGTGGGATTCGAACCCACGAGGCGGGTTAACCCCGCCCACGCGATTTCCAGTCGCGCTCCTTAAGCCACTCGGACACCTCTCCGGGTGTCTTCAAGGGTATTGGCTCGGCGGCTCCGTTGAGCGCGGGGTGCGGCGGGCGGCGAAGAAGTCGCGGAGGAGGGCGGCGCACTCGGGCTCGCGGATGCCGGCAACGACCTCGGGGCGGTGGTTGAGGGCCGGCTCGGCGAGGACGTCGAGGACGGAGCCGGCGGCGCCGGCCTTGGGGTCGGGGGCGCCGAAGACGACGGTGGGGATGCGGGCGAGGACGATCGCGCCGGCGCACATCGCGCAGGGCTCGAGGGTGACGTAGAGAGTCGTGCCGGGCAGCCGCCAGCCGCCGAGTGTCTCGGCGGCGGCGCGGATCGCGAGGATCTCGGCGTGGGCGGTCGGGTCGTGGCGCAGCTCGCGCTCGTTGCCGGCGGCGGCGAGCAGCTCGCCGTCGCGGAAGATCGCGGCACCGATCGGGACGTCGCCGTGGGTCTCGGCCCGGCGCGCCCGCTCGATCGCCAGTGCCATCGATCGTTCATGGGTGGCGGTGTCGGCGGAGCCGGGCATCCGATCCGGGAGTATGTCGGCCCGACGTTCTCGAAAACTTCGCCGCGTTGCCCGTGTTAGTTGAAGAGCTCGCGGCGCAAGGCGCTGGCGAGCACTTTGCCGCATGAGAAAGACGCTTCCGACCCTCGCCACCGTCGCCCTGCTCGCCGCGCTCGGCGCCCTCGGCAGCGCCGCGCCCGCCTGGGCGGCGGCCGGCATCTCCCCCGCACGCGGCTTCGCGCCGGGCCACGTCGTCGTCAAGTTCGACGGCCAGGAACGCGGCCGCACGCTGGCATTGCCGAGAGGCGCCGGGGTGCGCGAGACGGCGGCGGCGCTGCGGGACAACCCGAGCGTCGACTACGCCGTCCCCGACTACATCGCCACCGCCTCGGCGACCTTCCCCGTCCCTGACGACTCCGGCACCCTCGGCCTGGGCGCCGAAGCGGCCTCGGCGGCCGGCGACTGGGCCTTCAAGCAGTGGAACTTCCTCGCCAGCGAAGCGGAGCCGGGCCTGCACGTGCCGACCTCGCCGGGCGGGATCGACGCGATCGGGGCCTGGCGCAACCTCGCCGCGGCCGGGCGACCCGGCGCCCGCGGAACCACCATCGCCGTGCTCGACACCGGCGTCGCCTACCGCACCGATGGCACCGAGTTCGCCCGCAGCCCCGACTTCACCGCCGGCCAGTTCTCCCGCGGCCACGACTTCGTCGACGACGACGATCTGCCACTGGACGAGAACGGCCATGGCACCCACGTCGCCGGCACGATCGCCGAGCGGACCGGCAACGGGATCGGCCTCACCGGGATCGCCTTCAACGCCCGGCTGATGCCGGTCCGGGTGCTCGACTCCCAGGGCCGTGGCCGCGCCAGCGAGATCGCCAAGGGGATCCGCTTCGCCGTCCGCCACGGCGCCGACGTGATCAACATGAGCTTCAACTTCGGCTGCGGCAAGCCGGTGCCCGAGGTCGACGAAGCGCTTCGCGACGCCTACGCGCGCGGGGTGGTGACGGTCGGCTCGGTCGGCAACCTCGGTGCCGAGACCTGCGTCTCGCCGCCGGCGACCGGGCCGCGGGTGATCGGAGTCGGCGGCACCACCGAGGGCGGCTGCCTCGGCAGCTACTCGCTGGCCGGCAAGGGCATCGACCTGCTCGCCCCCGGCGGTGGCCGTCCGGTCGCCAACTGCCCCTCGATCTCGGCCCGGCCGATCTACCAGGTGACCCTGCGCCGCGGCAGCACCAACGTCTTCGCGATCCCCGGCGACTACGTCGGCACCTCGATGGCCGCCGCCCACGTCTCCGCCGTCGCCGCGTTGGTACTGGCGGCGAAGACTTACGCCCCGGCGAAGACCGGGAAGGCGCGCGTCGACGCGGTGGCGAAGCAGTTGCGGCAAACCGCGCGAAGCCTGGGCCTGCCGCGAATTCGGCAGGGGGCCGGCCTGATCAACGCCGACGCGGCAACTTCCCCCGCTCCCTGAGGGCGCCGCTCAACAACCTCGCGTCAGGTAGTCCTGACGATGATGACCGAGCACGGCGCGTGATGCGAGACGTTGTTCGGGACGCTGCCGAGCAGGAAGCGGCGAGCGCCGGTCATGCCCTTGTTGCCGACCACGATCAGGTCGGCTTTGGTGTCTTCGGCGACGGTGAGGATCGCCTCGGCGGGGTCGCCCTCGACCGGGTGGGTTTGGACCTCGATCCCGTCTTTGCGGGCCGCCGCGGCGGCGGCGTCGAGGACCAGGTTGACCTCTTCGCGCGGCCCGAGCTCGTACTGGACGTCGGTAGGGGCGGCGTCCTGGGTGTCGCGGACGCGCCGCTCGGAGACGGGCGAGTAAGCGCTGACGATGCTGAGCTCGGCGCCGGTCAGCTTGGCCAGGTCGACAGCCTGGCGCACCGCCTCCCCAGCGGTCTCAGAGCCATCGGTCCCAACCACGATGCGAGTGAACACGCCGCCCCTCCTCTGCTCGGTCGCTGAACGCGGTCGATACTAACCCGGTTCACCGGGTGGCGCGCTCGTAGGCGCGGACCTGCCTCTCGGGGAGGTCGCGGAAGCCGGCGCCGAGTTCCTCGACGGGGGTCGTCGTCAGACGGACGATCGCGATCGCCATCGAGGCCAGCAGGCAAACGATGAGGACGACAAATCCGGCTTTCCAGATCCAGGGCATCGAGGCGCGAACCCTAGCCAGCCGCGACGGGCGGGGGCTATGGTGGGCCGATGGGGCTGGAGAAGGTCGCCGATGGCGTCTGGCTGCTGCGGGGGGACTTCCGCGGCGCGATGAACATCTACTTCCTCGAGGACGGCGACGGGGTCGTGCAGTTCGACGCCGGCACCAAGGCGATGCGGAAGGCGGCGAAACGGGCCGGCGACCAGCTCGGCGGCGTCAAGCGGATCGTGCTCGGGCACGCCCACGCCGACCACCGCGGCACCGCTCCATATATGGGGGTGCCGGTCTATTGCCACCCCGACGAAGTCGCCGACGCCGAAAGCGACGCCGCGATCGACTCCTACATGGACCTCTCGGAGCTGCCGGTCGCCTGGATCCGCCGGCTCTACCCGTTCCTGCTGCGGCGCTGGGACGGCGGCGCCGTGAAGATCGACGGCACCGTCGAGGAGGGCGACGAGGTCGCCGGCTTCGAGGTCGTGCACTTCCCCGGCCACGCGCCGGGGCTGATCGGGCTCTGGCGCGAGAGCGACCGGGTGGCGCTGGTCAGCGACACGATCTACCTGGTCGACTCGGGACGGCTCAAACCGCTGCCCGACGGCGAGGCCAGCGTCCCCCACCCCGCCTGGGCCTGGGACCACCGGCAGGCGAAGCAGTCGGTCCGCAAGCTGGCGGCGCTGGAGCCGAAGATCGTCGGCGCCGGACACGAGCATCCGCTGCGCGGCGAGAACCTCCGGCCGACCCTGGAAGCGGCGGCTGAGAAGCACTGAGCGGCCGGCACTGGCGCGCACGGCCAGCGCCACTGCCATAAGTTGCCATCCCTGATGATCGGGACCTACGCCTCGGCGGCGCTGATCTGCGCCGTCTCGCTGCTGGTCGGGCGCGCGCTCTTCTCGCTGGCGGGGCGGCGCACCTGGTCGTGGGTCGAGCCCGCGGTCGGATTCGCGGCGCTGCTGACGGTGACCGGGGCGCTGGCCCGGGCGCCCGGACACGGGACCAGCGCCACGCTCGGCGTCGTCCTCCTCGTCGCGGTCGCGGCGGCGCTGGTCTGGTGGCTCGACTACGAGGCGCCGGGGGCCCTAAAGGCAGGGCTGCCGGTGGCGCTCCTGGTCGTCGCCGTGCTGGCGATCCCGTTCCTGGTCAGCGGCCGCTGGGGACTGCTCGGGGTCGGCTTCAACAACGACCTCGGCCTCCACCTGGCCTGGGCCGAGTGGCTGCGCAGCGGCTTCGGCCCCGCCCCGGACACCGGCTACCCGCTCGGCCCGCACGGCCTCGCCGTCGCCGTCGCGGCGGTGCCCGGCCTCAACCTCGGCCAGGCCTTCCTCGGCGAGATCGTCGCGATCGGGGCGTTGACCGGGCTGACCGCGCTGGGCGCCCTCGGCAGCATGCGGCCGCTGCCGCGCACCGTCGCCGCGACGATGGTCGCCGTCCCCTACCTGGCCGCCTCCTACTTCGCCCAGGCCGCCTTCAAGGAGACCGCCGAGGCGCTCTTCGTGCTCGCCTTCGCCGTCTTCCTGATCTCCCCGAACCGGCCTGACGGCGGCGCCTGGTCGCGGCTGCGCTTCGCGCTGCCGCCGCTGGCCCTGGCCGGCGGCATCTTCTTCTCCTACAGCTTCGCCGGGATCGCCTGGCCGCTGGCGGTCCTCGTCCTCTGGTCGCTGACCCAGGCGCCCGTGCGGCGGGCACTGCGGCCGCGAGCGCTGCTGCGCTTCCTGCTGCGGCCGGCGACCCTGATCACCCTCGCGGCCCTCGCCGGCCTGGCGGTGGTGGCGACGATCGTCGGGCCGTTCGGGTTCATCCACAGCTTCAACAAAGTCGCCGGCAGCAACACCTACGGGCCGGTCTCGCCGCTGGAGGCGCTCGGCGTTTGGCCCGCCTCCAACTATCGCCTCAACGCCGCCGGAGGCGCCCACATGACCGGCGTGGCGGGGACGATCGCGGTGCTGGCGCTGCTGGTCGGGACCGCCTGGTGGGTGCGGCGGCGCGAGCTGACGATCCCGCTGGCGCTGCTCGCCTGCGCCCTCCTCTACGTCGCCTCGCTGCCCTTCAGCGGCGACTACTCGCAGGCCAAGGCGCTGATGATCGCGGCGCCGCTGGCGATGCTGGTCGCGGTGCGGCCGCTGCTCTCCGGCTTCCCCTCCGCCCCCGAACCCTGGCGGCCGCTGGCCCGGCTGGCCTGGGCGATCCTCGCCGTCGCCTTCGTCGGCGGCGCCGCCTACTCGAGCTTCCTGGCCCTCCGCGACGCCCCGGTGGCGCCGGCCGGGCACGGCGCCGAGCTGCGAGCGTTCATGCCGGTCCTGCGCGGCCAGCCTGTCCTCTACGCCGGCCAGGACCGCTACGCCGCATACAACCTCCAGGGCGCCGACACCCACGTGCCGCTGGTCGAGTTCCCCGACCCGGAGGTCGCCCAGAATCCCGAAAAGCCCTTCGACACCGGCGACGCCTACAGCCCGATCGACTTCGACTCCTTCTCGCCCGGGACCCTCGAACGCTTCAAGTACGTGATCACCGGCCGGGCTGCCTGGAACAGCCAGGCCCCGCCCAACTTCCGCCGCATCGAGGCGACACCGTCGTTCGTGCTCTGGGAACGGACCGGGCCACTGCCGGAGAACCGACACGTCCTCCTCGAGGGCGTCGAGGCGGGCGCCTTCGCCGGCTGCGACTCGCCGGAGATCCGCATCCTCCTCGCCAATCGAGGCCGCGCCTCGCTCTTCCCCGACGCCGCGATCGGCGGCAAAGACGATTGGAGCGAGGGCAGCGTCCTCGGGACCGGCAGGCGCACCTCCCAGACCCTGAAGCTTCCGGCGGGCACCTGGAACCTCTCGCTGCAGTACTTCTCCCCCTTCGACCTGACCCTCTCGGCCCCCGGTTTCAGCGCCAGGCTGCCGGCGGCGCTCGACGGGCAGCGGCCGAACACGATCAGCCTCGGCAACAACGGCCAGTTCTGGCCGGCCGGGCGCTTCCGAAGCGACGGCGGCGCGGTGCCGTTCACGCTCGCCACCGCCGCGGCGACCGGCCTGCAGCAGCTGACCGGGTACGACGGCAAGGCCTACGTCGGCGAACTCGTCGCGGTGCCGGCGAAGCCGCACCGGCTGGTGCCGCTGGGCGGCGCCTGCGACGGCTGGATCGACTGGTACAGCTCCCCCGCCGCTCCGTAGACGGGAAGCCGGCATTTCCGGGGACCCGGGCAGCCTCAAAAAGACCGAGGGTGTTCAGGTCGGATCTAGGTCCGATTCGGACGGTTCGAACCGTCTTGAACCGGGAAAATTGGCTTTATCGTCGATTCAGCGCCGGATTCCGCCTCAAGACTCACTTGTTCTTTCAGCAAACCGCTATGTTCGAGAAGTCGGGTCGCGCATCGCTTTTGTGCGACCAGTGCCGTACAGGGGCCAGCGAGTCGCAGCCGAGGTAGAGATGCGCGAAGCGCAGGGGAAAACACGGGGAAGGGGTCCGGCCGACTGGCTCGGCGCGGTCGCCGACCCCATCCGCGTGCACATCCTCCGCTCGCTCAGTCAGGTCGGGATGGCCACCGCCTCCGACCTGGCGGCGACCGCCGCCGCCAGCCACCAGACGCTGCGGCGCCACCTCGAGGCCATGGTCACCACCGGGGTCCTCGACGAGCACCCCGGTCAGAGCGACGGGGAAACTCCCGGGCGCCCGGCCTCGCGCTTCAGCCTCAGCCCCGAGAACCGCGACAGCATCAGGCAGTTGTTCGGCAGCGCTCCCTGACGAAGTCGAGCGCCGCCTCGGTGCCGATGAACGGCGCCAGGGCCACGTAGACGGCCTGGGGCACGAGCTCCTGGGCCTCCTCGGTGCGACCGAGGACGATCTGGTGGCGGAGCAGCTCCTCGCTCCCCCCGGCGATCGCCTCCGAGAAGATGCGCGGGATCGCTTCCCCCTCCGGGCGCTGCCGGTAGCCGTCCTCGAGGAACAGCGTGTACGCCATCCGGCCGTCGATCGAGCGCCGGATCGCCGCCGGGCCGGCCGCGTAAGCCTCGATCACGGTCGAGTAGGCGAGTCCCGGGTGGTCGGTGACGTAGGTGGTCAGCGCCTCGGCCGAGTTCCAGACCCGCTCCGGCCAGGACGCCTCGGTGAAGAAGCGCCCCGCGACCAGGCCGGCGGAGCGCTCGAGGCCGAGCGACTGAGCGGCCAGGAAAGCGTCTTCCTTGTTGCGGAACTGCTCGTAGAAGGCGCCCCGGGTGATCCCGGCGGCGCCGACGAGATCGGCGACCGTGGTCGCCATGTAGCCACGCTCGTTGACGCAGGCGGCGATCGCTTCGACGACCCTCTCGCGGTGCTCGCTGGCGACCTGGCCGGGCGAGAGGGCACTGCGCCCCCGTGGCAGCGGCCGCTCGTCGCGCGGCAGCGGCGGCGGCTCGGAGCGGATCTCTTCCCAGGCGCGCCCCAGCTCGAGCCACTCCTCCCGGGTCATCCGCTGGCGCCCGGCCGGCAGGGCGTAGGAGCCGAACCAGGCCAGCAGGTCGTCGCGCAGCTCGCTGAGACCGCCCGCTTCGCCGCGGAAGACCCTGGTACCGATCAGGCCGCCGATACCGCCGAGCAGGGCCCGGGTCGGGATCTCGATCGGCATCCGCTCCGCCGCCGCGCTCAGGTAGAGCTCGATCGCCCGCTCGATCAGGGCGAGCAGGTCCTCGTGTTCGGCGCGAACGCGCTTGTCGCCGGCCCTGGCCTCGATCAGGATCAGCCGCGTCGCCGCCGGGTGCTGCTCGGCCAGGGCCAGGGTGCGGGCCAGCACCTCGCGCGGCCGCTCGGGCTCGCCGCGGGCCTCGTCGCCACTGCCGAGCTGCTCGCGCATCGGCTCGGCCGCCCGCCGGAAGGCGGCCAGGAAGCAGTCGTCGCGGTTTTCGAAGTGGTCGTAGAAGGTGGCGCGGGACATCCCGGCCTGCTTGACGACCCGGGCGACGCTGGCCTCGGCGTAGCCGTGGCGAGCGGCGACGACGGTCATCGCCTCGACAAGGCGCTCCCGCTGGCTCCTGGCTACCGCCGCCCCGGCCACGGCCGGGCACTCTAATAAAACGCCAGGTTCCCTTAGGAGGCGGACTTGGCGGCGAGGCGCTCGGGGCTGACCCGGACCACGTCCCAGACCAGGCCGACCTTCTCGAGGCCGTCGATGACCAGCGCCGAGATGTCGATCTGCCACCAGCGCAGGCCGTGGGTGGCCGAGGTCGGGAAGGCGTGGTGGCTGTTGTGGAAAGCCTCGCCGAGGGTCGGGATCGCGATCAGGGCGAGGTTGCGGGAGTGGTCGGTGGTCTCGAATTCGCGGACGCCGAAGACGTGACAGAGCGAGTTGATGCTGTAGGTGAAGTGGTGGAGGACGAAGACGCGGACGAGGCCGCCCCAGAGCAGGCCGGTGAGGCCGGCGAAGACGGTGCCGCCGATGATCCAGCCGAGCGCGAAGGGCAGCATCAGGCCGCCGACGGCCCAGACGAGGAAGGTCCGGTCGACCCAGTTGATCACCGGGTCCTTGATCAGGTCCGGCGCGAAGCGTTCCTTGTTGCCGCGCTGGGTGTGGATGAAGAGCCAGCCCATGTGGGCGTGGAAGAGGCCGCGCATGGCGCCGCTCCAGCCGTGGCCGTGGTCGACGTGGGGGCTGTGCGGGTCGCCCTCCTGGTCGGCGAAGGTGTGGTGCTTGCGGTGGTCGGCGACCCAGGAGATGACCGGGCCCTCGATCGCCGCCGAGCCGAGGATCCCGAGCAGGCCGTGCAGCCAGGGATAGGTCTTGAAGGCGCGGTGGGTGAGGTGGCGGTGGAACCCCATCGTGATCCCGAGGCCGGTGAAGAGGTACATCCCGAGGAAGAGGAAGACGTCGCTCCAGTGCAGGGCGCTGCCCCAGACCTGCCAGCCGGCCAGGCCGATCGCGACGAACGGGACCAGCGTCACCAAACCGGTGATGATGCGATCGCGGGTCTCGTTTTCGACCGGCTGGATATCTGAGGGAAGCGGGCCTGCCGTCGCCATAGGGGGGGCGATCATACGGATTAGGGTCACCAAATGCGAGCGTCGCCGGTAGGGTGCGACGATGCCGTTCGCCACCACGGCGCCATTGCGACGCGAGATCGAGGCCCGCCTGCCGGAGCGGCCCTTCGCGGTCGAGTTCTGGGACGGGACGCGTCTCCCGGCCACCGAAGAGGGCGGCCCGACCTTCCACGTGCGCTCGCCCCGGGCCGCCGCCCACGCGCTGCTGGCCCCCGGTCAGCTCGGGCTCGGCCGCGCCTACGTCAGCGGCGAGCTCGAGGTCGACGACATCGACGCGACCATCGAACTGCTGGACTCCTGGCAGCCGCCGCCGCTGGAGGGCGCCGACAAGCGGGCGCTGCTGCTGGGCGCGGTGCGGGCGGCGGGCCTGCAGCGGCCGCCGAAGCGGCCGGCGGCCGAGCTGCGCCCGAGCGGGCGGCGTCACAGCAAGGAGCGCGACGCCCGCGCCGTCCGCCACCACTACGACGTCTCCAACGAGTTCTTCGAGCTGTTCCTCGGGCCGACGATGGCTTACAGCTGCGCGATCTGGCGCGACGGCGAAATGAAAACGCTGGAGGAGGCGCAGGACGAGAAGCTGGAGACGGTCGCCCGCAAGCTCGCGCTCAGGGAGGGCGACCGGGTGCTCGACGTCGGCTGCGGGTGGGGCGCCTTCCCGGTTTGGGCGGCAACCCGGCACGGGGCGAGCGTGGTCGGGATCACCCTCTCCCCTCCCCAGGCCGAGAAGGCTCGGCAGCGGGCCGAGGCGGCCGGGGTCGCCGACCGGGTGGACATCAGGGTGATGGATTACCGCGACCTGCCGGCGAGCGGCGAGAAGTTCGACGCGATCGCCTCGATCGGGATGGTCGAGCACGTCGGGGCCGCCAACATCGACCTCTACGCGCGGACCCTGGCCCAGCTGCTGGAGCCGGGCGGGCGGCTGCTCAACCACGGGATCACCCGTCTGCGCCACAGCGACGCCGAGGCCGGCGCGTTCTCGGAGCGCTACGTCTTCCCCGACGCGGCGCCACTGCACCTCTCCCGCAACCTGCTGGCCCTGGAACGGGCCGGCTTCGTCGCCCACCACGTCGAGGACTTCGCCCCCGACTACGCGGAGACCCTGCGGCACTGGGCGAACAACCTCGACGACAACCTCGACGAGGCGATCCGGCTGGCGGGGCCGGAACGGGTGCGGGTCTGGCGGCTCTACCTGCGGGCCGCCCGCAACGGCTTCGAGACCGGCTTCACCTCCATCTACCAGGCGCGCTGCGAGCTCGCCTAGGAGGGATTGGCGAATCCCTCCTAGGGCGAGCTCGCCCACCCCGGCCGGAGCGCGTCCGGGGTGGGCTGCCGCCCCCCCTTGGGTGGCGCCTGGCCTGGCTCCCCGGGGACATTGCGGGATGCCCCGGCCCCGAAGCTAGGCAGGGCGGTCGCCGCCCCGCAACGGTTTCGTCCAATGTTGGAGCTAAGGAAACGCCCGGGCTACGGTGCCGGGAAGCCCGCCTCGACGGTTGCCAGCGCCCAGTCGGCGCCGGCGTCCTCGAGCTGCTCGACCGTGTAGCTGCCAGTGGCGACCCCGACGACCTCGATGCCGATTCCGTGACCGGCGCTGACATCGCGCGGGGTGTCGCCGACCGAAATCGCGTCGCCGGCCTCGAGCTTGCCGCCGGCGACCTCGCGGCCCCGTTCCAGCGCCCTGCGGGTCACCTCGACCCGGTCGCGGGCGTCGGACCCGTAGCCGCCAAAGCCGAAGAAGCGGTTGAGGCCGGCGCGGGCCAGCTTGATGTGGGCGGCGGACTCGATGTTGCCGGTGACCAAGCCCAGCAGGACCCCGCGCTCGGCCAGCTTCGGCAGCAGCGCTTCGATCCCCGGCATCACCCGGTAACCGCTCGACTCGTTGACGGCGTCGGCCAGGTGGCCGAGGTAGCCGGCGATCGCCTGGGCCCGCTCGGCCGCCGTGCCCTCGCGGCCGATCACCTCGCGGAAGACGATCTCGGCGATTTCCGGGTCGGTCATCCCCGCCTCGGTGTGTTCGCCGATGTTGGCATCGACCCCATGCAGTTCCCGGAAGGCGCGCTGCCAGGCGACGGCGCCCGCCCCGCCGGTGACCAGCAGGGTGCCGTCGATGTCGAAGAGGACCGCCTCGATCACGGCCAGGAACCTAGCGCGGCACGCTGCTGGAGCGGACCGCGGGCCGGCGCGGGCGCGGCGCCACCTTGGGGCCGATCGAGTCGCCGCGGGCGAAGCGGCGGTGGCGGGAGCGGCGGCGTGGTTGCGCCGGCGAGCCGGGGTGGGTCGCCGTGCCCGCGGAGGCGGCCGGGCCGGAGTCCGAGGTGGTCGCCGACCCGGCCCCGGAAGTCGTCACGGCATCCGAGAGCGGCGGCAGTGGCGGCAGCCCCTCGCCGACCAGCTTCACCATCGTGCCCCCGTCGCCTTCGCCGAACAGAGCGAGGCGGGCGGAGAGCCGGCCCTGGCGCTGCGGCGCGAAGCGGACGTGGGCGACACAGCTCGCCCCCGGCGCCAGCGGCTCGCCGGTGCAGCTCTCGTCGAGCAGTTGGAAGCTGGCGACGTCGCCACCCGCGATCACCGCGATGAAGAAGCCGCCGGGAAGGTTGCCGGCGTTGGTGAACGTAACCGCCAGCGGCTCACCGACGGTGCCGACCGGGGCGGCTCCGAACTCGAAGAGGCCGGCGACCGGCTCGAGCATTGACCGGCCGCCTTCGCCGTTGACCGCGGAGCTGAACGACGTCCCGTGGGACCAGGCCTGGACTTCAGCGCTGTAGGCGACGGTATCGCGGGGGTTGAAGCCGACGGTCAGGGAGCAGCTCTCGCCGGGCCGCAGCCAGCGCCCGCCCTGGCAGTCGGGGCCGTTGGCCCAGAAGCTTTCGTAGTCGCCGTCGATCCCGAGCCCGGCGACCTGGGCCGGGGCTTCGCCGACGTTGGTCAGCTGGAACCCGGTCGACGCGCCCTGGTCGATCTGGGTGAGGCCGAAGTCGTGGGCGCCCGGCGTGAAGGCGAGCTGGACCGGCACCGCGGTCGCGTCGATCGGCGTCCCGGCGGTCGAGCCGTCGCCCATCTTCAGGTTCAGCGTCGCCTGCTTCGGAGCCAGGTCGCCCGGCATGAAGACGATCCAGACCGAGCAGTGCGCGCCCGGTTCGAGCGTGTTGCAGTCGCTGCTGGTGACCTTGTAAGCGCCGCTGTCGGGCCCGTCGACGAAGTTCTTTTCGACCCAGGTGCCGGCGTCGCCATCGTTGCGGACGTCGATCTCCACGGCCGGGGATTCGGTCCCAGCGGTGGTCTTCGGGAAACTGACCGGGCCGACGAGGACTTCGGCTTCAACGCCTTCCGGCGGCGCCGCCGAGCCAGTGGCCGGAAACAGCATGAAGGTGAGCATCAGCAGCGGGAGAGCGAGCTTGTTCATGCCGCCCCATCGACCGACCGGCACCCCGCCTCGCGGCCTGGCTGGGAAAGCCCAGCCAGGACTCAAGTCAGTGCTCGGACTCGAGCAGGTCGCGCTGGCTGAGCGTGTACAGCAGCGCCAGCGAGGGCAGGACCAACACCGCGGCGGCGCCGAAGACGACGAAGATGATCGTCATCGTCGGGTCGGGGGCGGCGGCCTGGTCGATGCGGACGCTGGTCGGCAGCAGGTAGGGGAACTGAGCGACCCCCCAGCCCCAGATCACCGCGATCACAGCGCCGCCGGCGAGCGGTCGCAGCGGCCGCCGACCGCCCCGCAACAGCACCGCCAGCAGGGCGATGCCGCAGAGCAGCGAGAGGATCACCAGCGGCAGCCCCTGCTCGACCAGGCGGTCGTAGACGTAGCGGGCTTCGGAGTGCAGAGCGAGGAGCCCGGCGATCGCGAAGGCGCCGGCGACCACGGCGGCTCCCAGCGCCCGCCGTTCGAAGTAGCCCTCCAACTCGTCGTCGCCGAGGCGGCGCGCGTCGCCGACCAGGAAGACCCCGGACAGGTAGGCGCCGGTGGCGACGAACATGCCGCCGATCAGCAGCGGCAGCGGCTGCAGCCAGGAGCTGAACGGGTCGCCGTTGCCGTCGGCGGGGACGTGGCCGGCGGCGATCGCGCCGACCACGGTGCCCATGAAGAACGGCGTCAGCAGCGAGGAGATCGCGAAGGTCGCCCCCGCCGCCCGCCGCCAGGAGAGCCCCTCGACCGACTTGCGGAAGGCGAACCCGGCGCCGCGCAGGACGATCCCCAGGGCCGCCAGGGCGATCGGCACGTAGAGGGTCGAGAAGACGGCCGCGAAGGCGGGCGGGAAGGCGGTCCAGAGGACGACGAGGATAAAGACCAGCCAGACGTGGTTGGCCTCCCAGACGGGCGTCAGGGAGCGCTGGATCAGCGCCCGCGGCCGCTCCCCACGCTCGGCGCCGCCGGCGATCAGGTCCCAGAAGCCGCCGCCGAAGTCGGCGCCGCCGAACAGCGCGTAGAAGGTCGCCCCGACCCAGAGGATCGCCGCCGCTGCGTCGGCCTTGCTCATGAGGGGACCTCTTCCTGGGGCGCGTACGGCCCCGCCGTCTCCGGCTCGGCGCCTTGTTCGCGCCAGCGACGCGACATCCCCCGCAGGACCAGGACCGCGATCGTCCCCAGCGCCGCGTAGAGCAGCACCACGCCGCCGAACACGAACCAGATCCCGTCCGCTTTGGTGACCGCTTCCTCGGTGCGCATGTAGCCCTGCACGATCCAGGGCTGGCGGCCGACCTCGGTGACGATCCAGCCGCACCACATCGCGACGATCGCGCCGACGCCGGAGACCGCGACCGCGCGGAGGAACCAGGGCGTCCGCGGGATGTCGCGCTTGCGCCACCAGACGAACCCGAACCAGAGCGCCAGCCCCATCAGCGCGGTGCCGATCCCGACCATCGCGTCGAAGGAGAGGTGCAGCAGCGTTTTCGCCGGCGGCCGCTCGTCGGGCGGGATGTCCTCGAGCCCGGTCACGAAGGTGTCGGCGCTCCAGCCGACCAGGAAGGAGTCGAGGTTGGGGATCGAGATCGCCCCGACGACGCGGTTGTCGAGGCAGATGCCGCCGATGTGCTCGGGCTGGTGGGTGCCGCTCTCGTAGATGCACTCCATCGCCGCGAACTTGGCCGGCTGGTGGTCGGCGACTTCGCGGGCCGCGGTGTCGCCGACGAAGAGCTGGACCGGGGTGGCGATGCAGGCGATCGTCAACGGGATCGTCAGGCCGAGTTTGTGGAGCCGGTCGCGCCGCCCCTTCAGCATCCCGACCGCGTAGATCGAGGCGACCAGGAAGCCGACCACCATATAGGCGGCGAGGATCATGTGCGGCACCTCGTAGCCGGTCGCCGGGTTGAGCAGGACTTCGACCGGTTCGACGT